>JAQCJA010000272.1 GCA_027593305.1 bacterium | reverse complement strand
ATGGCGACAACGATCGTGCCCGCTTCAACGCTGGCGACAAACGCGTGAATAGATCAGGCTAGAGGGAACCCGTCATGCGTATCGTCACCTGGAATGTTCTGGGCCTCACCGGCTACCCCAGGGATGTCGCCGTTCAAGCCATCGGCCGTCCGGGGGAGGCTGCCAATTGTGACCACTTCGCCAGCATCTTCACCGGGCTCGGCGCCGACGTGCTGGCCCTGCAGGAGGGTGTGACACATCCTGTGGCCAGGGACATCGCCCGACGCTGCCGCCTGCATCTGGCAACTTTCCCATCACCACACGCCTGGCCGGGACATGTGTTGTCCCGCTTCCCCATTGTCGAGTCCCGCACCTTCAGCCACGCCGTTGCCGGTGATGAACTGCCATGCTTCAGCCCTGCCGCTGGTGTGGCCGCAGTCTGCAGACGCCGTCGGGTCTGAGTCGCCTACCTGTCAGGCAAAAGTCGCCTGCAGGTCACCGAGCAGAGCCCGGTAGATCGGATCGCAGAACTCGGCGACCCCACCACTGCTGGCTCCCCAGGTCGAGGTCCACAGGACGAAGGCCTCGTCGGTTGCGGTCACCGAGAACACACGGACCTCACCGATGTAGCCCTGGACCTTGTCCCTGGCGACCGCCTCCGGCCCGTCGTCGATGCTGTAGCGCAGGACTCTGGCGTCGTCATCAAGAGCAACCAGGGTCTCGTGGAAGGCATCGTTGAGCACCCGCCGGGCGCCGATCTGCGTGCCCCTGGCGTCGCCGACCTTGTCGGCCTTCTGCACAACGTTAGGAAAGGCGGACAGGTCGTGAAAGTCGCGCAGGCGCGCCCAGACTTTGTCTGGCAGACGCCGCCACGACAATCGAATTGTAACAACCCATGGTTGAACTCCTGGTGGGCAAAGAGTGAGGGTGATGCGGAGCAAATGAATCACTCCCGTCGAGGACGGTCAAGACGATCGGGTGCTGAGAGGAACATGCGCTCCTTGCCAATGTAGCTGCCTGTACCGTAACGATTGCTTATGCCAATGCCTGCGAGGGACCTGTGGTCCCGGATTCAGAAGCAACTCCATGGTCGTGCCGAGCCTGAGCAGCTGCGCATCCTGCGTGGCCATCTCGACAGTCTGCATGATGAGTGGAAGGGTCCTTACAAGGACCTGCGTGATCGCCTGCGGCGCCAGGTACGTCGCCTGGAGGGGCACGATGCTGTGCGCTCCCGCGCCGGGCAGCACGACCCGTTCCACGTCAAACGACAGGGTGAAGCGACGGTCGTGCTTGTGGGCACGCCGAACACCGGCAAATCCACTCTTCTGCAAGCCTTGACCGGGGCGGCTACGATCGTTGCCGACTATCCCTTTTCCACCTCTCGGCCGGTCCCCGGGATGCTCAGCGGCGACGGTGGTGCCCTGCAACTCATCGACACGCCAGCCGTCGTGCCCGGCCTCGCCGATGGCCAGGGGCCGGGCCGGCCCTTGCTGCATCTGCTGTCGCTGGCTGACGTTCTGGCAGTCGTTGTGAATGCCACTGACGATGCCACGGGCAACGCGCAGGTCGTCTTCGATGAACTGGCGACAACCGGCATGGAGGCCATCTCCGGGCCTCTGGCGACGGCCCTGCAACCGCGGGGCAAGGGTGGCGTGCGTTTTGTCGGACTGCCCCTGGACCGGGAGCAGGAACAGACTGCACGCTCGCTGGTGGCGGCAGCGCATGTGGAACATGCGGAGATTGCGGTGCGTACGGGTTTTGACGCCGAGCAACTGCGCCGACAACTGGACGGCGACATCCTGCTGCCCGTGGTCCTCGTCGTCACTTCGGCACAGCAACTCGGAGCCGATATCGGCATCGCCGCCACACAGCGTCGGTGGCCACACCTGCCTCTGGTGGCCACGGAGAGTGGGCAGCCAGCCTCGCTGGAACCGATTCGCTCCAGCCTGCTCGCCGCCATGGGTCGGATGCCGGTGCTCCTGCTCGAGCGTGCAGCCCTTGATGGTGCAGGATCCATCGTGCTGATGCCACTTGCCAGTGACGTTGCCGCCGTTGCTGCCCGCGTCGGTCAACAGGAACGGCTCAAGGGGGCGCGGATCTGGGGGACCTCCGTTGCCCGCCCGGGGCAAGCCGTCAGCCTGCACCACGTCGTCGCCTCCGGAGATCAGATCTTCCTGCAGTCCTAGCCGGCGCGGATTCGGCAACCGACGCAGTGTCGGGCCCCGTGACTTGCCGCCCACGCTGGCGGCGGCTGGTCGCACTCCGTACCGTTTCCGTTGGATTGCCCACCCTCCAGCAGGTGATTCTTGTTCGCAGAAAATGGCAACGCCAGTGCTGACGATCTGTTCGATGATGATCGGGACAGCAGGCCGAAGGCGCAGAAATGCGCCGCCTGTGGCATGGAATTTCAATCCCGGGAAGTGATCCGCTTCTGCAGTGCCTGCGGTGCTCCCCTCGGTGCGGCCGACGCCGTTGGTGCGGTGCATGTGCTGCTCGCCGAAGACGCCATCGTCTCGCGCCGCAAGATCACCGCGGTACTGAAACGCCTTGGCTGCATCGTCGCCGAGGCAACCAATGGCCGCGAAGCCGTGGGGCTCGCCCATCAGACGCATCCCCACCTGATCGTGCTGGACGTGCACATGCCCGATCAGAATGGGCTGGAAGCTCTCGACATCCTGCGGCAGGACGAGAAGTTCAAGAAAACAACGATCGTCATGCTCACGGGTGAAGCCGATGCCAAAGTCGTGCGCGACGCCCTGACACGTGGTGCCAATGATTATATCCGCAAGGATTCGTCACCCACGGAACTGCAGGAACGGCTCAACCGCCACGTGCAGAACATCCGTATGCGAATCTGATCCAGCTCCACGAACCACAGTTGTCGCACCAGCGCCTCAACGTGGCTCAACAGCGCGCCATTCTTCAAGCCCCGCAAGAGGTCGATTGCCGTGACAACGCCAACCATTGCCAGCATCCTCGTGTTCATGACCGCCGCCACAGCCCTGCCTACACCGGGGCAGCAGCCTCAGGAGCCGGAGAGCTACAAGAACCTGCAGATTCTACCCAAAGACATCGCCACTGACTCGCTGCATGCCGTCATGAGCGCCTACGCCAGTTCCATGGGCGTCCGCTGTTCGTACTGTCACGTGCAAACCCGAGGCAACCGTGACTTCGCCGCCGATGACAAGGCAACGAAACACATCACCCGTTCCATGATGCGTCTGACCAACGATATCAACGCCACCCTGCGAGCCGAAGGGGGTGACGGAATTGTTCCCGTGGACTGTGTCACCTGCCACCATGGTGTCACCGTGCCCCGCACTTTGCAGACCGTGCTGCTGCAGACGCTGCACAGTGACGGCATCGACGCCGCCATCGGCCGCTATCGTCAGGTGCGCGACGAGTTCTATGGGCGCTCCACGTACGACTTTGGCGAAACCAGCCTCAGCGACCTGGCCGGCAATCTGTCGCGCAGCAAGGATGAATATGCTGCCATCGAATTCCTGCGGCTCAATCTCGAGTTCTTTCCTGAATCCAGCCTCACCCTGGCGCAACTGGCAGGGTGCCTGCATCGCATTGGCGCCATGAGTGAAGCCAGAATGCGTCTCGATGAGGCCCTGCGCCTCGACCCGGACAGCCGCTTTGTGCAGCGCCAGATGCGCGAGCTCTTCGGCGACCCGGCGGATCCCAGATAGGCCACAGCCGTATGGCTGAGAGGCCCGCCACCGTCGACGCAGCCCAACCGGCGCATGGGCGTTATCGTGGGTTCCACCACCGCGGCGCCTGCGTCCATGCGCGCAGTCTCAAGCAGGCCGTCGTTGCCGGCGGCGGTGTCCCCGGGACCTATGAGGCCGTCGTACTCTGAGCTGCCAGATGGCGGCGCAGGAAACCGATGACGGCATGCGTGTAGTCGGCGCCGACGTCGGCGCGGACCGAGTGCCCCGCGCCGCTGAATGTCACGACTTCAAGGCGCCCGTTGATGGTGTCTGCTTCGGCGGCGATCTCGGGCGTGACAATGGCGCCGCGTGCCGGATCACCGCAGACGAGCAGCACCGGACAGGTGATCGCCGCCAGGGTCGACCGCCAATCCGGGGCACCCGAGGCAACGAGTTCCAGCACCCCCGGATCTGTCGCCCGCTCCGCTTCGGCACACGAACGGCGCGCCACCGCCGTCCACGCCGAGCGCACCTGCTGCAGATCGGCCATCCGTGCTTCGATCGTGCCCTGCTCCTGGACTTCGAGTTGTTGTCGCCATACCGTGGCCCGTTTGCGACGGGCCGCCGCCGACCGCTCCGCCTGACGCCATGGTGGATCCTCGAGCACGATACAACAGAACAGGTCCTGAGCCAGCGCGGCACATGCAGCCACAGTAGCGGCACCCATGCTGTGGCCGACGACGCCGGGCCGCTGCAGACAGAATTGCCGGCAGACAAGAGCCACGTCCTGAGCCAACAGCTGATAGTCGTACACCGGCGCCCGTCCCGATCGACCGTGGCCGCGCACGTCCGGGGCGACCACATCCCAATCGTCAGGCAGATCCGGCACGAGGTCCGCCCACATCTGACCACTGCCGGTGATCCCGTGAGCCAGCAGGAGTGCGGGCCCCGCACCCGGGCGCCGGTGAACGTGCAGATGCAAATTGTCGGCACCCTTCACTGTCCGGGATGTGGCAAGCCCTGTCACGCTGCGCTCCCCGGTGTCATGCATCGATGCTCCTGTCTATACTCTGCGTGCAGGCCTTTTCAGCGCCAGGTCCTTCATGAAAGGTACGTCAGCCATGCCCGCCGCCCTCGATACCGCCGAACTTCGCCGCCTGGATCGTGACCACTGCTGGCACCCCCTGTTGCAGCACAGTCAACTGGATGGCGGTACGGAGCTGACCGTATTTGATCGAGGCGAAGGCAGCACCCTGTATGACACCGACGGCAAGGCCTATCTCGACGCCGGTGGCGGGTTGTGGAATGTCAACGTTGGCTATGGACGTGATGAGATATCCCGTGCTGCGTTTGCGCAACTGCAGCGGCTGCCCTACTACCCGCACTCACAGATCAACGAACCGGCGACACGCCTGGCGGCCAAACTCGCCGAGCTGCTGCCCGGAGATGAGGTTCATGGCAACCTGAGCCGGGTGTTCTTCTCCAATTCCGGTTCCGAGGCCAATGAAAGCGCCTTCAAAATCGCGCGCCAGTGCCAGCGGCAACGGCACCCGGGGCAGAACCGCTACAAGATCATCGGCCGTTACCAGGGGTACCATGGCTTCACCATGGGCGCCCTGTCGGCGACGGGCCAGGTCGGGCGACGCGCACCCTACGAGCCCCTGGTTCCCGGCTTCCTGCATGTAAATCCGCCATACTGCTACCGCTGCCCCCTGAAACGGTCCTATCCGGACTGTGGCATCGCCTGTGTTGATGAATTCGATGAGGTCATTCGCCGCGAAGGACCCGAGACCGTGGCAGCCGTCATCGTCGAGCCCGTCATCGGTGGGGGTGGTGTCATCGTGCCGCCTGACGATTATCTGCCCCGCCTGCGCGAAATCTGCGATCGCCATGAGGTGCTGCTCATCGTGGATGAGGTGATCACGGGCTGGGGCCGCACCGGCAAACTTTTCGCCTGCGAACACTGGGATGTGGTTGCCGATATGGTCGTCACCGCCAAGGGCATCACCTCCGGCTATCTGCCATTGGGCGCGACCATCGTCACTGACAAGGTATTTGCCGCCTTCCAGGGCACGCCCGGCGACGGCAGCGAACTGGCCCAGGTCTGCACCTACGGCGGTCACCCGCCCTGCTGTGCCGCAGCCCTGGCCAACATCGACATCCTCCTGCGCGAGCGCCTATGGGAGAATGCTGCGCAGATGGGCGCCTACCTGCTGGCGGGCCTCACGGCGATCGATTCCCCGATCGTTGGCCAGGTTCGTGGCCTCGGCCTGATGCTGGCAGTGGAACTGGTGGAGCCGTCAGGGGCGCTGCTGAATGCGGCTCATACAGGGGCCGTGAAGGCTGCACTGAAATCCGCCGGCGTACTGGTGGGGCAGATGAGCCACGCCGTCATCGGTCCCAACAGCGTGCTGTGCCTGTCGCCGCCGCTGATCCTGACCCGTGCCGAAGCAGATCAGATCATCGCCGCCTTCCGCATCGCTCTGGCAGCCGGCGCTCAGTCGTAACCCAGATCCTCGAGCTCATCCTCGTCGAATCCCATGAAGTGGGCAATCTCGTGGACCAGGGTGATCTCCAGCTCGCGGGCCAGTTCGGCGGGATCGGCAAAGTCATACTCCAGTGCCGCCTGGTAGATGCGGATCACCACCGGAAGATCGCCGGAATCCACCATGCTCTGCTCCGGCAATGGCGTCCCGGTGAACAGACCGTAGATGTACGTTTCGGCATCTCCATACATCTCAAACATCAGCTCTCGCTCGGGCCAGTCGTCGATGACGATGGCTACATTGTCCATGGCCTCACGAAAAGCCGCCGGAATGCGCTCCAGAGCCGCCTCGACGAGTTCCTCAAAACGTTTGCGATTCAACCTACCGCCTCCTGCCTTCACTCTCGGTTTGCTGGTGGCACGGACGGCCGTCACGACTGCTCGGG
>JAQCJA010000271.1 GCA_027593305.1 bacterium | reverse complement strand
AACGCCATCTGTCCCGGTCTGACCGATACCGAACGGCTTTCCGGCATGGCGTCAGGGCTCAAGCCGGAGGGTACAACCACCGAGGCCTACCGCCAGGAGTTGATCGGTCAGAACGAGGCCCTCACGCCCCTGGGACGTATTGCCCAACCGGGGGATGTGGCCCGGTCCGCCGCATTCCTTGCCTCTGACGAGGCCGACTTCCTCACCGGGCAGTGTATCAGCGTCTCCGGCGGCGCCTGGATGGCCTGATTCAACGCGGCGGCGACCCGTTTCACGAGGCCTCCCGGCCTTGTCGGTCGCCCCGGTGCTTGACACTCCATATGAACGGCGTTATCCAAGGAGAGCTTTCTACTGGTACAATCCTAACGTCGGTGAAGTGTGATGATGAAAGCATTGGTTCTTGCACTGCTGGCGACGGCTGTCGCTGTTGGCAGCGGCTGTGGTGGTGACGGCGAGGGCAACCCGATTCGGGTTCCGGACCAACCGGAGATCGCTGGCTGCACCGACATTGCCGCGAGAGACTTCTCGCGCAGTGCCAACAAGGACGACGGCACCTGTACGTACGACGAGGACAAATTCTACGTCATGACCAGCTTCGGCGTGTCCGTCGACCCGCTGGCCAGGCAGGTGCGCGTTCTCATGCAGGTGCAGAACGACGCCGGCAGGGGCGTCGGCACGCTGCTGCCCGAAGACTTTGTCATGGCTGAGAACGGGCGCAAGATCGGGGTGGAGTCAAACGCGACGATCAACTCCGAGACCATTCCGTTTGAGATACCGACGGTGTTGCTACTCGACCTGAGTTCCAGCGTCGAGGATCTGGTGCCACAGATCAAAGAGGCGACGATCGCCCTCATCAACAACAAGACCGAGAATCAGCAGATCGCCGTGTACGTCTTCGACAAGGAGACACGGCTGATCCAGGATTTCACCGACGATGTGGCGACTCTGGTCACTGCCGTCGAAGGCATCCCGGAAAGTGAGTTGTTCGACTCGACAAACCTCTATGGTGCGATCATCGATGTTTCGCAGGCCTGGTCCGATGAAGTGTCGATGGAGAGAATCATCGACGGCAGCCTGGTGATTTTCACCGATGGGTTCCATAACGCCGACCCGAAGCTGAAAATCCGGGATGCTGTGAACGCAATGCTGGGCGCCGACGGTGCTCTCAAAAAGATCTACGTTGCCGCCCTCGACAGCCCGGATCTCGATCGCGGGCCCTTGCAGCAGTTGTCCTCTGGTACGATGGGCTTCTTTGAGGCGAGCGATATCTCGGGTTTGCAGCAGATCTTCCTCGACATCCAGGGCGAGATCGCGGACCTGTCCAACAGCTTCTACCTGCTCACCTATACGAGCCCGATCACAAATCCTGAAGCGAACGATGAGTCGCTCGAGGTCGCGATCCTCGGCAACAGCAACCTCAAAGATTCCGGGCGTATCCAGGCGGCCTTCGACAGTGAGGGATTCGGCCGGTAGCAAGGCTCTGCGCAGGACCGGTCATGGGGTCGCGTGTTGGCCCGAGATCGGCGTCGGCAGACCACCCGTGCGTACAGGTTCGGCCGACGGCCGCGGAAGTTTCCGGTTCATATCAACGCCAGGGCCGACTCCAGCTCGGCGACACTCGCCACAGCCACCAGAGCGCTGCTGACACCGGGGTTGTCCAGCACCCACGCGACGGCAGCTCCCGTGGGCGCCACCTTTTCGTCAGGTGCTGCCAGCTCATGCCACGAACCGGCGCTGAAGGAGTAGACCAGCTCGACTTCGTGCCGCATGCTTTCACCCAGCGGGGACAGCTGTATCAGCGTTTCCGGGGTTGCCGCCATCCAGTCGGTGGTGTTCTTGTGGATCCAGCTGAGATACTGGCCGCCGAGGGCTTTCATGACCAGAACACCCTTGCCCATGCTGGCAGCCCGGGCGATCCCCACCGCCTGCTGACGACAGACGTAGTTATAGATCACCAGGTCCGCATCGGCTTCGGGCTCTGAGCCTCGGTCCAGATAGGCCTGCTGGTCTTGTTCGAAGTGTCGGATCAGGCACAGGGCGCGAACTTTGCCTGCCTGTTTGAGCGCAGCGATCCGCTGGCGCAGTCCCTCGTCAGCCATGTAGCCATAGTGGTGTACGCGGAGGATATCGAGGGCCTCGCGCTGAATATTGGCCAGATGCCTGTCGACGGTGTCTTCCAGTTCGGCCGCCCTGGGCGCGCCAACCTTCAGCGAGAAGTAGCGATCATCCTGCACCCCCTTCAGCTCAGCGGGGATGTGGACCTCGTCGCCGTAGCCCATGTCGAAAAGATTGACGCCCATCTCGGCGGCGCGCAGGTAGATCTGTCGTTTCTCCCCGGGGGGTGGATGGCCGCTTGCGCCTTCCCAATGGTGTGCCAGCAGCCCTCCCAGGCCGACAGCGCTGAGTTGCATCCCCGTCTGGCCGAACTCGCGGTACTGCATCTTTCAGACCCGCCTGCAGAAATGCTGCAGGGACTCTTCGTCCACTTCAATGCCCAACCCCGGTCCGGTGGGCACGTCCAGATAGCTGTCCTGCGCCACAAAGGTGGTCGTGCACAGTTCTTCGCGGATCGCGTTGGGTGTGCGATCGAATTCCATGACAGGCTCCTGGGCGTAGGGCACCGGATTGCGTGCCGGGGGACAGGAGGGCAGTGTTGCCGCCAGGTGCAGGCTGGCAGCGATCATGATGGGAGTGCCCCAAACGTGGGGACAGACCAGCGTACCACAGGCACTGGCCATGGCGGCGATTCGTGACATCTCCGTCAGACCCCCACAGTGGGCGACATCGGGCTGCACAACATCGAAGGCGCGGCGGGTCAGATAGTCGCGGAAATCGAATCGGGTGCGCAGGTTTTCGCCCCCGGCGATCGCCATGGGCAGCGCCGCCTTCACCTGCAGCAAGCCATCGATGTCCCGCGGATTGACGGGTTCCTCAAACCAGAAGACATCCAGTTCCGCCAGTTGACGCCCGATGCGGATTGCCGTCGTCGCGTTGTAGGCAAGATTGGCGTCGACCATGAGCTGCACCTCGAAGCCGATGGTCTCACGAATGGCGGCGACGCGGCGCACATCCTCCTCGATCGACAAGCCACCGACCTTGGTTTTCATGCCGGTGTAGCCGGCGTCGACGTAGCTGCGGGCCTCTTCCAGCAGGCGCTCGGGAAACTCCCCCTCGGTGTAGTAGAGGCCGGTGGCATAGACCGCCACCCGGTCGCGTATCCGACCGCCGAGCAGGTCACACACGGGAAGGCCCGTCGCCTTGCCCGCCAGATCCCACAGGGCGATGTCGATCGCGCTCAGAGCACTGCCGCCGAAGCCGACGAAATTGTTCGCGTTGTACATACTGTGAAAACAGCGCTCCCAGAGCCCATTGCGATCCATCGGGTCTGCACCGATCAACAGCGGTGCCAGATGCTCCACGTCGGCGCTGCCTTCGCCCCAGCCGACGAGGCCTTCATCTGTCGTGATACGCACGATCCCGACGTTGCGCTCGTTCACCCAGCCCTGGGACCAGCCGAAGGGCTGTGCCAACGGGCAACTCAGGTTGAATCCTTCTACGGTACGGATGCGCATTCTTCCTCCATATCCTTTACGGGAACATCTGCAGAATGGCCGAGGCCTCGGCGACCTGCGTACCGCGCTGAACCATCTGGCGCAGGTCGCGCAGTGCACCGATCTGTTCCGCCGTCGCCGCCCCGTACTGCTCAAGGCCCTGTGCATAGACTGCCCTGGCCTGGTCGATGCGACCCTGCGTCAGAAAGACCAGTCCCAGGTTGAATTGGGCCTGCGGGCTCCGCCCTCTGGCCAGGACCGAGCCGAAGGCATCGGCGGCGCGATCAAGCTGCCCCTGCAAAAATAGACACCAACCGAGGTTGTTCCCGGCATCCAGATTCTGTCCGTTCATCGCCAGCGCCCCGCTGTAGGCCTCGGCCGCTTCCTGGATCCTGCCGAGTTCGAACAGGTCCATGCCGATCCGGGTTAACATAGTGTCATCACGTCCATGAAGATCCGCATGAAGTGCGTGCTGCAGCAGGGGCAGGGCGTTTTTCCTGTCGCCGGCGTCAAGGTGCAGTCGGCTCAGCGACAGATAGGTCCGCACATCCATGGATCCGAGTTCGGCCGCTCTTGCGTAGGCAGCCATGGCTTGGTCGGTCTGTCCCTGGGCCCGCGCGACGTCGCCCAGACTGTGGCAGAGCTCGGCACTGTCAGGGATCTGCTCAACGCCACGGTCCAGGATCTGCCTGGCTCGCTCGACTTCGCCGAGGGCCATGAGGGTTTTCGCCGCGTTGACATAGAAGCGGGGATTGTCACCATGCCCCTGAATGGCAATTTCAAAGTTCAGGGCGGCGGACCCAAACTGGTCGTCGGTATACAGCAGGTTGCCGAGGTTGAAGTGGAGATCTGCCTGGTTGGCGCCGGGCCGGATCGCTTCCTCGAGGATCCGGATCGCAGCTTCGCGACGCCCACTCTCCTGCAGACTCTGGGCCAGATACACGCTGGTCAGATCCCGCTCCTGAGGGCTCCCCGGAAGCGCCAGACTCTTGCGGTAGGCGTCCCTTGCAGCCTCTGGCTGCCCGGTCACCTGCAAGGCTCTTCCCAGTTGCCTGAAGAGCGAGACGGATGGTTGGATCGCAATGATCTGCTGCGCATGGTCGGCGGCCTGACGCCACTTCTGCTCGGCCGTGCCGTGCGCACCCCCTCTGGCATCCTCGTGGCCACTCTCAAGCAGAGCCGTGATCCACAGGTCGTGGAAGGTCAGATCCGACTGCACCTCAACGGGACGATCCTGCCCGGAGAAAGCCTGGTCGAAGTGATTCATGGCGCCGCTGAAGTCCCCGGCCATGACGAGGGCCTGCGCCAGATACTTCTCGTAGCGTCGCAAGGTCACCACATCTGAGTCCGGTGTGGCGGCAATGGCTTGGCGCAAGTGGATGGCGGCAAGTGCGGGACTGTCCTGGCGCACGTTCAGGTGGTAGTGTCCGCGCACGAAGTGCTGATAGTGCAGCGCCTGATTGGGCGTGTACTGCAGGAGATTTCCCAGTCTCTCCATGGCACGGGCGGGGTCGTTGTTGATGCCCAGCCACAGGGCCGTGTGCAGCACCATCAAGGGTAGCACGGACCATCGAACTCTTCTCAAAAGGGCCTCACTGTCGGTCATCTGCAGCAGGCAGAAGATCCCCCACATGGAGTAGAACAAACCCGGGAAAGCCATGAGATCCCAATCTCTGCCTCCCATGCTGATATAGTGGGCGATGATCAAGGCACCTGAACCCAGCGCAGCGACACCAAGGAAGCTGTTTTGGGTGGAAGATTCGTGACGCCGCATCAGTGCGACAATGCCCCAGAGCAACCCGAAGGGGGACAGCAGCAGGATCTCGTTGGCCAGGTTCGCCCCATGAGGAATGGAGACAAGGGCGTATTTTCCTGCCTCTTCGGTCTGCCACAAAGGCAAGTGCAGATCCCGGTAGAGTTCGGCGTAGGCAACGGCGCTGGCAACGCCACCGAGGATGAGGCACGGCACGAAGACCACGGGTTTCCGTACCCAGTTGCCAAGTCGTGTCCTGTCCCGCCACAACAGGTAGAACCATGAGGGCAACAGCGACAGGGACAGCAGGTGCAGAGCGACCGACAGCAGGAGACACAGTGTCGGGTAGAACAGCGACGCCTCCCCCCGGAGCGCCCGCAGACTGCTGAGCACGTAGAGCGCCGTCGCCACAGTTACCAGTGTGTAGCTCTCGCCATAACCGAAGAAAAGCTGCGTCAGCCCCAGAGCGAGAAAGAAAACGAAGAGCGTCAGACGATCGCGCGTGCGCAGCGCTGGCAGTCCTGCAAGGCTCCACAGGATGACAGCGTACAGCCCACCCGACAGACTGCTGATCCATTCGTAGGCATCGACGGATGTCCACTGCCACAGTACATGCCCCACGCGGTACAATTGAAAGTGGATGAACAGATCCAGCGCCTGCTGCACGTTGACATACTCGAGGCCCTGTACGTCGAGATGACTGTGGTGTCCCGGGATGGCCTGCATGGAAGCAGTGCCGAGGAGGGCGTGATCGAGAACGGCAAACCACTTGGCGCTATCGCCGAGATGGTGGGTTCGATCACCGAAGAGGCAGGCGAGGAGAACGAAGAGGACCGCCAGCAGGACCTTGCTCCAGAGGTCCGAAGGGGCGCGCCTCTTCAAAGGCGCCAACAGACGGCCCAGTGTGTCGTCGACCCGCCGAAGCCAGTCCGCCCTGACAGAAAGAATGATCCCCACCAGCGCCGTCAGAACAAAGGCCGCCGTGACCGCCATCGGGTAGTAGTGGAGCTGGTCGGCGCCCCAAAAGCAGGCCGGATGGTATCGTCCCACGACATGGACCACAGCGTAGGCCAGGACGGGGAAGAGGATGATGAGCATATGCTCTTATAGAAGTGGGCGCAGATAGACCGCCAGTTCGGGGACGGCGGCACGCAGATCTGCGACAATCAGGTCGGCCATGGCGGCGGCACCCACTTCGTTGAAGTGGGTCCTGTCGCCCTCTTCCGGATTGAAGCGCATGCTGGTTTCCACGCCCATCCCGTTGTGC
>JAQCJA010000270.1 GCA_027593305.1 bacterium | reverse complement strand
TTGCTCAGCGCCGCACGCACCGCCAACGAAGGCGGACAGAATTCCCTCGCCTCGATCGTGGTGGAAGGCCTGACCGAGTTTCAGGCGTTACAGGGCGACGGTCAGCCCGAAGCCGTCGTTGTTGAAGGTGTTGATGAGACGGTGAGTCGGCAGCTGGATGTGGCCGTCATCAACCTGCGCGATCGGCTCAGCGGCATGGCGACCATCTCCGGCGTTGCCCCCTTCCTCGGGCTCTTCGGTACCGTCACCGGCCTGATTTCGGCGTTTCGCGGCATTGCCGATACCGGTTCCGGTGGTCTGGCAACCGTATCCGGCGGTATTTCCGAAGCCCTGGTAACGACGGTCATCGGCCTCTTCGTCGCCATTCCGGCGCTCTGGGCCTACAACTTCTTTATGAACAAGATCGATGTCATGGCGGTGGAGCTGGACAACTCGGCGACTCGAATTGTCAGCCGCACCGTGCGCAAGGCCCTGCGCGCCAACGCCGCCTAGGCGCTGCACCGCCTCGGCGCCTGCACCGTCTCGGCTTCAGTCGTCGGCGAACAGCCCCACACGCGAGTCACGCATAGCCGCGTTGTCCTTTCGGTCAGCGCGGCTATATGTGTCTTTGCCCTGTCCATCGAGCAACAATCCCAGGTTGAGTGCGCTTCTGCCACCCCAGTACTGGGTGCTGCCGCCTTCGGCCTGGCCCGTCCGGGCCTGATACGTGTCGTTGCCGGCGGCGTCGGCCAACCAGCCGATACCGTTCATCGCCGCCGCCCCCTGACACAGGTCCCCACCGACGTAGCTGTCGTCCCCTGATCCGTCGATCAACACCGCCACTGAAGCATCCCACGCGGCCCCCTGGGTGGCAGCCAGGGAGCTGACATAGTGGTCATTGCCACGCTCATCCAGCAACACACCGGCAGCCTGATGGGCCGCCGAGCCCTGGGCGTAACGGGCCCCCAGGTAGCGATCATCGCCGCCGGCATCGGCAAGGATGCCGAGGCCCAGGAAGTAGCCTGTTCCCTGCGAGAAATCACCTGCCTGGTAGATATCGTCGCCGTCTCCGGATGAAAGCAGCAGACCGAGGCCCCCCGGGGCGAAGCCACGGAAACCCACGCCGATGCCCTGGGACCAGCCGCTGTAGACGCCGGCGGTGCCATAGCCGGAGGGCACTTTCAGGTCTGCCACGTAGCGATCGTGTCCGGCGTGGTCGAGCAGCAGGCCCAGGCCCTGGGCGCCGCCGAAGCCCTGGCCGTACTGGCCGAGGGACAGAAAGTCGTCGCCGCTGCCGTCGATGAGCAGGCCCGCCCCGAAGAAGGCGGCGCCCTGGGCGCTGTGCTGCGCCAGATAGGTGTCATCCCCCTCGCTGTCCCAGAGGATCCCGACACCACAGAAGGCAGCGCCCTGGGTCAGTACGTCACCGGCGTAGGTGTCGTCACCGGAACGATCCACGAGCAGGCTGACACCCATTACGGCGCCACCAAGAGAGCCGATGTGATTGCCGACGTAGCGGTCATCGCCACCCAGATCGATGACAACCATGACGGGCGTGTCGTCGTCCGGGGTGGAACCGGTCAGGTAGGTGTCGTCGCCGCCCAGGTCGACAATCATGGCTGCTGGACCGGCGTAGACGTTGGCTGATTTGTCGCCGACGATGAACCATCCCCACGGGGTGTGTTCCGCGTAGAGGAACCGGCCTTCAAAGCCCGGCGGGAGTGGTTCGGCGGCTGGCTTCAGGTCACTGGTGGCGGCCCGAATCCGGCGCAGGGTCTGCGGCTCGGTCAACGGACTCAGGTGCAGGGCAGCCTGCACAAGTCGGGAAACATCCACGCGCTTGGCAAGGCGCAGCGTTTGCATGTGCGCCTCGGTTTCGGTGCTGTCCCCTTCATCCAGATAGAAGGAGCGATCGAAACGTTGCAGCAGGGACCCAATGCCTTGGCGCAACTCCGTGCGCAACGTGGCCGACAGGCCTGCAAAGGCTGCCTCTACCTCTGCCGCCGCCGCCTGCAGGGGACCGAGCAGGAGCCGGGCAAGAGCCGCCGACGGTACGGGGTCCTCTGTTGCGGGTGGCGGCACAGAAGGCAATTGCAGATCAAGGTGAGACGCCGCCCCCAGCAGATACTCGGTCAAGCCCAGGTCGGGGGCGAAGGTCTGGCCCAGGGCGCGAGCGGCTGCGGGCGCCTTCAGCGGATGGCGCAGCACGAACTCGACATCGGCGAGCCGACCGTCGACGCCGTACCGCGTCAGTTCCAGCGCCAGCGCCTGCTTGAGCGTGTCTGCCGCCCCCTGCGCCTGCTGTTGTCGAATCAGGCGCAGGGCCCGTGCCTCCTCCGGCCCGATCGATTGCTCCCAGTCCAGGTGACGTTCGGCAAGGGGCACCTGAAGTCGGCCCGATTCCGTCATCAGCCCGTACAGCCCTTTGCGATCCGTCACCTGACAGGCCAGATCCAACGATTCGTCGCCACGCAGTACGTGGAAGTGGATCGTGTCTCCTGGGGCAAGGCTCTGCACGAGCAGACTCAGCTGATTGGCGTCCGTCAGGCGAACCCCGGCGCCCCCGAGAATCCGATCGCCCACACGCAACCCGGCACGCGCCGCCGGGCTGTAGAGCCGGACCTTGTCCACGCGCAGGGTGTCGTGGACTGCGTGGGCGCGCACGCCGACCACACCGAAGCGGCATGGCAGGTCCGCGGGAAAGGGCTGCAGATCCGGCAAATCCTGGCCGCCGGCGCCGCCAGCGATGGCGCACAGCATGGCGATACACAGTTGTCGTTTCATGTTGTGGCACCAACCTACCGACACCGGGGCTCCATCAGCAAGGTTGGCGCCACAAAAGGGGCAGCGCCGCGACACCAACGGTAGACTTGCCATGTGGTGAGGCATAGCTTGAACAGTGCCCGAAGCGGCACGTGCCTTCCCTGATTCGACGGTAAGAAAAATGAGCGAACGCTTGAACGTCATTCTCATCCTGTCTGACGACCAGGGCAGCATGGATGTCGGGTGTTACGGGGCGACCGACCTGGTGACACCCAATCTGGATCGCCTCGCCGAGTCCGGCGTGCGCTTCACGGACTTCTACGTCAATGCACCCATTTGTATGCCCTCCCGCGTCTCTCTGCTGACGGGCCGGGATTACCCCCGCGGGTTGCTCCCGGGTCGCGGGCTCAAGCCCGACGAGATCACCGCAGCGGAGCTGTTCAAACGGGCCGGTTATCGCACAGCACTGTTTGGCAAATGGCATCTGGGTTATACCCCGGAGATGAGCCCCAACGCCCAGGGCTTTGATGAATTTCTTGGCCACACGGTGGGTACGCTGGATGCCTACTCGCACTTCTTCTATGTGGAAGGCGTGAATCGCCACGTGCTCCAGCACAATGGTGCAGACTACGAGCAACCGGGGAAGTACCTGCCGGACCTGCTGGTGGAGAAAGCGACACAATTCATCGATGCGTCCGGTGATGATCCGTTCTTCCTCTATCTGCCCTTTGCGATTCCGCACTACCCCCTGCAGCCCAAGCCTGAGCACCGCGAACTCTACGAACGGATGAACCTGGAGGATTCTCGACGGGTCCTCTACGGCGCCTATGTGACGACGCTCGATGAGTGTGTCGGTCGCGTGCTCGACGCGGTCGAGGCCCGGGGCCTGACGGAACGGACGCTGGTTGTCTTTCTCAGTGACCACGGCCATTCGACGGAGGAGCGGGCCTTCGGTGGTGGTGGCAATGCCGGCCCCCTGCGGGGACACAAGGAAACTCTGTGGGAAGCCGGGATCCGTGTGCCCTGTATCGCCAGCCTACCGGGACGAATCCCGGCAGGCCAGGTGCGGAACCAGACGGCCATCGCCATGGACTGGTTGCCGACGATGGCCGAAATGTGCGACGTGCCCATGCCGGATGACAGGCCCATCGATGGTCGCAGTCTGACAGCCGTACTGCAGTCCGATGCGGCGCCACCGCCACACGAACGCCTGCACTGGGTGCATTACGATGGCACCTTTGCCCAGCGCGAGGGGCGCTGGAAGCTGCTTGCCGACCCCCAGCAGGGGAACTGGCTGTCGGATCTGCAGGCCGATCCCGGTGAGCGCGAAAATCTGGCCGAGGCCGAGCCGGAACGTGTGCATGCCATGTTGCGCGCGCACAACGCCTGGCTGCGGGAGGTCGCCGGAATGTCAGGCCTGGTGCGAGGCAACCAACAACAGCCATGAACGTCCTCTTCATCCTTGCCGACCAGTTCCGTGCCGATTGCCTCGGTCATCTGGGAAACAGGACGATTCACACGCCGAATCTGGATCGACTGGCGCGCGAGGGTGTGTCCTTCACCAACGCCTTCAACCAGGCGGCGCCTTGTGGACCATCCCGGATGTGCATCTACACGAGCCGCTACATGTGCTCGACGCGGGCGATCAACAACCACACCCCTCTGCGTGATGCCCACGAATGCCTGCCGCAACACCTGCGCGATGCAGGTTGGAATCCGGGCCTCATCGGCTACAATGACTACACCCCGGATCCGGCCATCCTGACTGTTGGCGACGAGCGTCGCCAGCGCCTGACGTATGACAACTGTCTGCCGGGTTTCGAGCGGGTGTACTATCACGAATATGACAGTCCCGAGTACTTCGCCTGGCTCCACGAAAAGGGCTATCCTGCATCGCTGCTGAGCCACAATACGATTCACCAGCCCGATGTGCCCGATGATGGGCCCGGCAGACACCTGCCCCAGCATTTTCCCGCCAGGTACCAGGCTGAGCATTCCGAGTGCGCCTACGTCACGGATCGGGCCATCGACTATGTGCGCGAGCGGCACAGCCCTGCAGGAGGCCCCGGCTGGGTCCTGAGCCTGAACTATATCAAGCCGCACCCGCCGAACGTCTGCTGTGCGCCCTACCACGACATGTATGACCCGGCTGACATGCCACCGGCAGCGCGCAGTGCGGCAGAATTGTCCCCGGGTCATCCGTACTTGCGCAAACTCGGCCCCAATCAGTTGCAGGATGACTTGCATCTGCGCGACTACCGTGCCTGCTACTACGGCATGATCACGGAAGTGGACGCCAACCTCGGCCGCTTGTTCGCCGCACTGGAGGCATCCGGTCAGTGGCAGGACACGCTGATCATCTTCTCTGCGGATCACGCGGAACATCTCGGTGATCACTACCTGACGGGCAAGGGCCAGTTCTTCGATGGTGGCATGCGCATTCCGTGGATCATCCGCGACCCCACACCCGCCGCCAACGCCACCCGTGGCCAGGTTCGCCAGGAGTTCATCGAGGCCATCGACTCGGCACCCACCATCATGGACTGGCTCGGTCAGGTGCCACCGGAGCGTTTCCAGGGGCGATCGGTGCTGCCCCTGATCCACGGTGCGACCGACTATGTGCCCCGGCAGGAGATTCACTACGAGTTCGACTACCGGCAGGCGGCCATGGCCCGGGGCTGCGCCGATTCTGCGGAGCACCTGCTCTGGGTGCTGCGCGATGAACGTTACAAGTTGGTGCAGTTTGCCGACCCGGAACTGCCACCGATGTTGTTCGACCTGGTGGCTGACCCCGATGAACTGGTCGATGTTGCCGGGCTGCCCACGCACCAGGCGGCGCTTCTCGATCTCAGCCAGCGACTGCTGCGCTGGCGCATGCGCAGTGAGGATCAGCGCGCCGAGAACTGGGCGCAGCAGTACCGGTAATCAACAGGAGAGACAACAATGGCAAAGATCTTCGCGAGCAGCTTTGAACTGTCCGCCCACATCGAGGAGCAGGGGCATGAGTGCCGTCTGATCGCCTGCGCCCCGGATGGCTCACCCGTGGTGGCGGTGCGAGCCGGTGGCGCACGCACGCCGGCGGTATTCATCACCGCCGGCAGTCATTCCACCGAGCAGGCGGGTGTGACGGCGGCGGTGCAGTTGATCGAGGAACTGCAGACGGAGCACCAGGTGTGGGTCGTCCCCACCCGGGATCCCATGGGTATGAACGGTTACTGCGCCGCCCTGGACTGGGCCCTCGGAGAAGCGACGGCGCTGGCGTCACGGGAGGATCTGGAAGGTCTGCTGCGCGATCGGGGTGAAGTCATCATCGATGAAGAAGATGTGGTCGTGGCTCTCATCAACGAATTCGCCTTCACCACACGCAATCTGCTGGGGCGCTTCAAGGAAGGTGATGCCGATCTGCTGGAACCGCTGCAGGGGCGGCGGATCTTCGTCCCCGCCGGCCACGAGGATGTCGCCGGCGCAGCCCCCCTCGAGCGGGCCTACACGCTGATCGTCAGCCCCCAGGGCGAGGTGTTACACGTGAATCGTTTCCACGACACACCATGGGCCCCCGCAGAGGTTCGTGCCACCCGCCGGCTGCTGGCTGAGGTGCAACCCGGCATCTGCTTCGATCTGCACGAATCCATGGGGATTCAGGATCGCTACTGGCTCTCGGCCCGCAGGCAACAGACGGCCGAACTGGACCAACTCGAGGCACAGATCGCTACGGTCGTCATCGGCCGCATCGCCGAGGCGGGCACGCAGTTCATGCCGGATGACTACCTGCCGGGCAGGTTCTTCACCGCGTCCGAGCCGGGTGTGTACTGGCTGGATGCCACGGTTCGTGG
>JAQCJA010000269.1 GCA_027593305.1 bacterium | reverse complement strand
ACCCATAAAGGACCAAATCTCCAGTGAAACAACCACTTACACCAAAACCTCTGCTGGAACTTCGGTCTAAAGTACGGGGTCTCGATGAACCGTGGGAAGCCGGGCCCCGGCCGACGTCGGGTCGAAGGGTTACCTTAGCGCACCATGACCGACATACTTGCTCTGCTCAAAGACTGGGCCAGTGCCCCGTCCGTGGCCGCGCTGGGGCTGCGAACGCTGGCGCTGCTGCTGGCCGCCTGGGCCAGTTTCCATGTGGCCCGTACCGTGCTGCTGCGCTGGATCGGCGGGCTGATTCGCTCGAGTCGTACGAGACTCGACGATGCCCTGCTCGATCGCCAGGTGCTGCGCCGTGCCGCGCTGCTGGCGCCGGTCCTCGTCGTCTATTACGGCGTCGAGATCCTGCCGGGACCGACACCGTATCTGTTGCAGGGCATCAACGCGGCGCTGGCTATTGTCCTTCTGCTCATCGTCGGCGCGTGTATCAACGCCTTTGAAGACACCATCGCCGACTACGACGCCCGTACGGACGTACCGATCAAGAGCTACACGCAGATCGCCAAAATCCTCGTCTACATCATTGGCGCATTGCTGACGCTTGCCGTGCTCACGGGCAAGTCGCCCTGGGTATTGCTCTCCGGTGTCGGCGCCTTGATGGCCGTGCTGATCCTGGTCTTCCGTGACACGATTCTATCCCTGGTGGCCAGTTTCACCATCGCCTCCAACCGCCTGGTCAAGGTCGGCGACTGGATCGAGTCCCCGACCTTTGGTGCCGATGGGGACGTCATCGACATTGCCCTGCACACGGTGAAGGTGCAGAACTGGGACAAGACGATCACGACGATCCCGACGTACAAGCTGGTGGAGACGTCCTTCAAGAACTGGCGCGGCATGCAGGACAGCGGCGGCCGGCGGATCAAGCGGGCCATTCACCTGGATATGAACACCATCCAGTTCTGCGACGAGGCAATGCTGACACGCTTCGCTTCGTTTGCGCTCATCCGTGACTACATCCGGCAGCGCGGCGAAGAAGTGCAGCAGGAGAACCGCCAGCGTCAGGTGGATCTGTCCGCACGGGCCAACGGTCGGCGTCTGACCAACGTCGGCACCTTCCGTGCCTACGTGGCGGCCTACCTGCGCGCCCATCCCCGAATCCACCCCGACATGACCTTTCTCGTGCGCCAGCTGGCGCCGACACCCAAAGGACTGCCTCTCGAGATCTACGTCTTCACCCGCACCACGGTGTGGGCGCAGTACGAAGACATTCAGTCCGATATCTTCGATCACCTGCTGGCAGTGGTGCCGGAGTTCGATCTGCGTGTGTTCCAGGAACCTGCGGGATCGGACTGGCACGCCCTGCGCGGCGACTGATATGACCGACTGATGTAACCGACTGAGTAACGGTCAGGCCACACCGAGGATGTGATCCATGACCCTGGCCGTACGCAGGGCGGAAGCTCCCGTGCTGGGACAGGTGCCGCGGCCATGCAACTGGTCAACGACGCTCTGGATCAGCGGCTGTTGCACATGTTTCGGTGGGGCCACGGCAAAGGTCTCGACGGTGCTGCCACGCTGCAGCTGGATCGGTTGATCCAGAGAGAAAGCGGTGAACCCGAGGCGACCCTCATCCCCCACAATTTCAATGGACTCGGACGGCAGGCCGTCGGCGGCGACGAAGCACCAGGTGCCGGCGCCGGCGGCGGTGCCGGTGTGCCGCTGTGCGGCCGTGCCGTTGTGTCGCCATGCGGCGGTGACGGTGTCGTCACAGAGATAGTGCCCGCCCAGGTTCAGGGCCACACCTGCTGCCGGTTCGATGGGACCCAACAGGTAGTCGAGCAAGTCGAGTTGATGGGAGGCCAGATCGTGGAACAGGCCCCCCTTGCCCGCGATCCCGGGCACAACCCGCCAGCCACCATTGTCAGCCCCCGGGGCGAAGGCGCCCACATGGCGGATCGTGACGAAGCGCGGTGCGCCGATGGCGCCCTCCGCCAGCAGAGACTTCACCTTCTGGTGCAGCGGCAGGCAGCGCCGGTAGTAGGCCACGAACAGCGGCACGGCGGCATCGGCACAGGCCTGTACCATCAGCTGGCACTCGGCCCCGGTACGGGCCATCGGCTTTTCTACATACACCGGTTTGCCGGCGGCGGCGGCACGCTGCGTGTAGTGCAGGTGGGAGTCGGGTGGTGTGGCGATGTAGACGGCGTCCACCTCGGTGTCAGCGATCAGCGCCTCGGCGTCGTCGTACCACCGTGGCACCCCGTGGCGACGGGCATAGTCCTGCGCTTTGGCCGCATCCCGTCGCATCACGGCGACCAGCGCCGAGCCCGATGCCTGCTGCAGTCCCGGCCCGGATTTCACCTCGGTGACGTTGCCGCAACCGATGATCCCCCAGCGTACGGGGTCGTTCATCAGAGCCTCCCCTTGTTCAGCAGAAGGGCCGCAGGAAGGCTGCGACCAGGTCACCCAGCGTGTCCACGTCATACCCGCCCTCCTGCACGATCACCGTCGGCAGGGCCAGTTCGGCCAGGCTCGCACCGACGCGGGTGATGCCATCGGCAGTGAGAGCAAACGTGCCCAGGGGGTCATGGCGCCAGGTGTCGAAGCCGGCACTGACGACGAGGTACCGGGGGTTGAAGGCACGGACCGGCTGCAGCGCCGCTGCCAGCTGCGCCAGATAGCCCGCATCATCCACGCCCGCCGGCAACGGCACGTTGAGGGTGCAGCCGACACCGTCCCCAGCACCGGTTTCGTCGGCCCGTCCCCAGAACAGGGGATACTCCCATTCGGGGTCCGCATGCAGGGAAACAAAGAACACGTCGTCGCGATCGTAGAAGATCTGTTGCGTGCCATTGCCGTGGTGGTAGTCGATGTCGACGATGGCGACGCTACCTGTAGCCGCCAGGGATTGCGCCGCCAGGGCGGCGTGGTTCAGGTAGCAGTAGCCGCCAAAGCGGTTGCGCGACGCGTGGTGACCGGGCGGACGGCAGAGTGCGTACGCCGTCGAGTCTCCTGCGGCGACCTGGTCCGCCGCCGTCAGGGCCGCATGGGCTGCGGCCCGTGTTGCCGCCCAGGTGCCGGCTGTCAGGGGGGTGGTGTCGAAGCCATAGAATCCCGTTGCGGCGGCGGTGTTGGTTGGCGCCCGTCCGTCGCTACCGGAGAAGACGCTGGCCACCAGGTCACCGACGCCACCAGCAGCGATCCACGACGTGTAGGCGCCGCGCAGGAAGGCGATGTAGTCGGCGTCATGGACAGCGGACAACAGCCCGTCGTCGTGGTCGGTGGCGGCGACGAAGCTTGTCCAGCCGACCGACTGCAGCGCCGCCTGGATCACATCGTAGCGTCGCGGGCATTCGGGGTAGGGAATGAGCCCTTCGCGGCCGAACTCCTCCGCAGGCGCATGGTGGCTCTGCGTCTCGGCATCGGTACAAACGACTTTCACCAACGGTGCTCGTGGCCTCAGGCAGGCAGGGTGGCGGCTTCGGTGCCAACCAGCTGCGGGTCGGGACCCGAAAACAGCTCCGGGTAGCGACCGGTGAAACTCTCCTCCTCCACGACCCGCTGCAAACGACCGTCGGCGTGCTCGACCACGGTCGCCGCAATCGGCTTGATGAAGGCTTGTTGCAGCGTCTGCACGTAGGAGCCCTGCGCCGGCAGGGCGAGGATGTCGCCCACCTGCAGATCCTCGGCGTAGCAGGTGTAGCCCCAGACGTCGTGGGGGGTGCACAGGCTGCCGTAGACACGACCATGCCGCTGACTGGATGCCGGCCGCGTGAGGTTGAGCAGGGGCACGTGCTCTTCCTCGAGCCGCTCCCATCCCAGCAGATTCGTACCGCCATCGGTGATTGCCACCTCGGGAGATTTCACATCGGCGACCTGCAACAGGATGGTAACCGATGGGTTGGCCAGGTAGCGACCGGGTTCGAGCCACAACTCGACGCCACGATCCCCCGCATCGACGTGCTGGCCAAAAGCCTCGATGACGGCTGCGGCAATGGTCTCAATGGGTTGCACCGTATGCACCAGGTAGCGCCCGTTCCAGTCGACAGCCGGGCCATCGACGGCCAGACCCAACAGCACCTGCAAGCGGCCCTGGGGTGTGCGCCAGGGATAGACAGCTTCGTCATCTTCGGGATAGAAGCCACCCCCCACATCGACGAAGCGCCAGCCACCTGCAGGGGCGTTGAAACGCAGCAGCGGCCCGAGGTCGGCCAGGGTGCGCGCATACCCGTCCCCGTCGCGTTGCCAGCTGAGATGGAACTGCACGCCCTGCAGATCCACCTGCGGGCAGGCGCTGGCTCGCTGCACGAACTCGGGCAGCGCCATCGGCGGCAGACCGAATTTCGTCCACGCACCATGGGCGGCCAGGCTGAGACGTACGCCGGCGCGGATGGACCGGGACAGACGCCCGGCGATGACCTGCAGACGCTCCAGTTCAGCGAAGGAATCCAGATGAACCGTGACGCGATCGGCAGCCAACACGGCGTTTTCCAGGTCAATGTCGGTCTTGGCGGGTCCGGAAAAAACGACGCGCTCGAAACCCGAACGCAGGGCCAGTTCCAGCTCGAGGCCGCTGGAGACGTCGGCGGCGATGCCTGCCTGACGCAGGGTGTTGACGACGACGGCGCTGGGGTTGGCCTTGAAGGCGTAATGCACACGACTCGTCAGCCCGGGACGGGAAAAAGCGGCAGTGAAGCGGTTCGCCTGTTGCTGCAGCAGATCGGCATGCACAACGTAAAGCGGCGTGCCGAAACGTTGCGCCGCCTCCAGCAGTGACGCCCGGCGGCGCGTGAAAACGTCCGCAACGAGCCCCAGCAGTTCCCCCTCATGCAGCCCCGGAGAGCCGTCCAGCAGCAGTTGCTGCATCCGGATCACAGCCGCAGTTGTGTCGCCGCCGTTCATGCCGCCTCCAGAAGCGGGGGGCCCGGCGTCGTGGGCGCACTCGTCGGCCGCACCTCGACTTCCATCAGTTCCGTCAACTGTCGCGTCAGCGTCGCCAGCTGAGTCGCCTGTGAGAAGCGGACCATGCAGGCGGCAACAATACGGTCGTCGTAGCTGCCGGCCCAGAGGCGCAATCTGTCGCCACACCCACGATAGGCATCGACGTGGAGCACGGCCGGATGGGAGCGCACCCGATCCAGACTGAGACGGGTGATCGTGCCCTCGCAGTCGGCCATGAGGTGCACGGCAGCGATGTTCGGGTCGTCCAGGCGTCCTGTATCGGGACGCTGTCCGAGAGCGGCCTGACAGGTAGAGCGAATCGGATCGTAGCCGTTGCTGAGCCGACACAACTCGGGCAGGCAGTCGCCACCGGGGCGCAGGCCCATCTCCAGCACGTACATCACCCCATCACGCAGGATCCCATCAACCATGACGATCCCGTGGCTGAGGTTCAGGGCGACAGCCGCCCGGGCGAAGGTGTGGCGCAGAACGGTCATCTGCGCCGCATCGAGTTGCGCCGGGTAGTAGGCTCCCACCAGCCCGGCGAGCCCTGGTTCGTCGACGAACCACTTCTCTGTGCAGCGCAGCACATCCACCAGCTGACCATCATGGATATACAGGTCGGCACTGATCTCGCGGCCCTGCACCAGCTCCTGCACCAGGTAGCGCGGTTCCTGTCGACGACGGTCCCTGCTTGTCAGACCGTCGCGAATGCGCAGATGGGCCGGCAACAAATCCTTGTGCCGGTCTACGCGCAGCACCCACTCGCTGCCGCTGCGATCCGTCGGCTTCAGGATCCAGGGCGGCGCCACTTGTTGCGTGAAGTCGAGGATGTCGGACAGGCCGCCAACGGGCTGGCTCGCCGGCACCGGCACACCAGCCGCCTGCCACGTCTGTGTCGCAAGTTCCTTGTGGCGAGAGCGGCGAACGGCCGCCAAAGGATGAAAGGGCAATTGCAGTTCGGCTGCCAGGCGCGCCGTCAGTTCGAGGTGCTCACAGACAAAACAAGTGATGCCATCGAGGCCGCCGGCTGTGGCCGACCAGCCGCGCACCGCAACGATGGTAGCGGCCAGGTCGTGAAGATCGGCAACGATGACCGGGTAATCGGCCATCTCACAGGTGCGATCGGGCGACACCAGAAACACCGCTCCGGGCACGTGACAGCGGACGCGGAAGGCATAGTCGGCGCTGGGCTGCACGACGAGGAGTCTGCCATCGACAGGTGCGCCCGGCCCGCCGACAGCCGGCGGCTGAGTCGCGTCGGCGATGGTGAAACTCACCTTGTCGTAGACCTCGTCCAGCGCCGCATCTGCAGCCTCCGATGTGGCGCCGGCGACGCTGACGTAGCCGAGGAATTCGAAGCCGGCGGGGGGCACAAGAATCTCGTCTCCCGGCTGGAAATCGACGATGAGTTCACTGACACGCGGATCGCGACGGACCTCGTCGAGGCCGTGAATGGCGACAAGGCGCCCCGCCGACTGCGGCAGGAAGTAGCGCATCTTCATGTGCTGCCGGGGGACGGGATGGGCCCGATGGCGGTCCTCCCCACAGGCAATACGGACGGCCTCTTCGTAGATGTCGATGCCGTACACCTGCTGCAGGAAATCGCCGATGTTGTCGGCGCCGCGGCGTGCCGCCACCTCAATGATATGGATGGCGGAGTCGGTGACCTTCAACTCGC
>JAQCJA010000268.1 GCA_027593305.1 bacterium | reverse complement strand
ATCGGTTGCGACAGCGTGAAGCGCAGAGCCAGTGCCGCCAGCGCCGGATCTTCGATCGGCTGGTACCAACACTTCGACCACTTCCTCTCGGCTCCCTCCTGCAGTTTTCCGTAGGCCATACCCTTGAGGGCCAGTCGCCCCATGCCCCTGGCCTCTGCGGCGGCCACGACCTGCGGCCCAAAACCAGCGCCAAGCCAGGTCGACCAACTGATGGGAAACAACACCGAATCAAAACCGACGGCTTCGATCAGGCGCAGGGCCGTTTCGGCCGAATGGGATGAAATGCCGATGTAGCGCGTCTGTCCCTTTGCCTTTGCCTCGAGGAACACCTCCAGTGCGCCACCGGGACCAACAACTGTGTCAAAGTCTTCATTCGTATTCATGGCGTGCAGCTGATACAGATCGAAGTGGTCGGTCTGCATCCACTGCAGTGACTCTTCCAGTTCCCGCCGCGCCCCCTCGGCGGTGCGCTGTGTCGTTTTGCAGGCGAGGAACACGTCATCCCGATACGGCGCCAACGCCGGCCCAAGCATCTGTTGCGCGTTGCCATACGTGGGCGCTACATCGAAATAGTTGATGCCATGATCGACCGCTTCGGCCACAAGCGAACTCGCCTCGGATGCATCCACTTTGCTCACCAGGATGCCGCCGAAGCCGATGATGGACAGCTGCTCTCCGGTGTTGCCGTATTCGCGTTTTTCCATGCGACTGTCTCCCCCCTGTATGGGATTGCTGGTCTGTGCTCGACATTCGGCGGGCAGCCATGCCGCGTTCAATGGGCCTAGAAGCGCATCGCCTCGAAGGCCTGTTCGTAGAGCCAGTGACCAAAATCGTTCGGGTGATTGATGTTGTTGCCCAGCAGCGAGGACTGGTCTTTGCGCCGGAGCACCATCTGCCAGGTGCTCCAGACGTCGACGTAGGCACTCGTGGTGTCGGCGGCGGCCCGTTGGGTGGCTTCGGCATAGAGGCCCATACGGTGCGTGCCGTAGTGCCAATCGTCGTTGGGCGGGAAGGCCGAAAAAAGTATCACTTCGGCCCCCTTGCGCTCGCGGATCATGCCGACCAGGGTCACCAGATTTTCCTGGAACTGTTGCGGTTCGGTGTTGCCCACGTTGTGGTCGTTCATACCCCAGCCCATCAGCACCAGATCCGGGCTCGTCCTGCCGATGTACTGGTCCCACCGCTCAATGCCCTGCGCCGAGGCGTAACCGGAAATGGAGGCATCCTCGACCTCGATCGCCGCCCGGGGAAACTGCTCCTGCAGGTAGGTGCCGAACATCGCCTGGAAACGCCGGTCGGGAGTCGACGCCTCACCACCGGCGGCGATGCTGTCGCCATAGGAGACGATGCGAAACAGGCCGCCCGCCTCGAGTCGTGCACGGGTGTTGGCGAGGGGGAGAGCCTGATCGTTGGGCTGGGCCCAGGGGCTGCCATTCGCCGTTGTGTAGTCGACCCAGACGAAGAAAGGATGGTTGCTGTAATCGGGGAACTGCGTGTGGTCGAAGTCTTTCAGGCCATAGAGAGCGTTGCTGGCGAAGTCCGGCATCGTCGAGATCTGCGCGCGGGCCACGGTGCCCTGCGCATAGTCGACCACGTAGTCGACGCCCTCCTGGTAGACGACACTGTCTTCCCGGTCTGCCAGGTACGTGCTGCGGACCGCCAGGCTGCCCTCGACAACACGGTCGAAGCACAAACTACCCGGCGTGCTCAGTGCCAGCACCAGACTCTCGCCATGCACCTGCATGTTCTCTCCCTTCGCGTGCCGCCAGACCTGTGGGATATATCAGTTACCCCGCCGCCCGCACCTCGGGCAGCCAGAACAGCTTCTTCTTGTCGCCGACAGCGACCTTCATCGCCTCATCAAACAGCAAGCGTTCATCCTGACTGGACAGCGGCGCGAAGGCCTCCGCCAGACGGACATTCTCCTCCACCTGTTCGATGGTATCCATGCCGACGATGGCCACGTCGATATCCAGACCCATGGAATAGTGCAGGAACAGGCCGCAATGCTCTGCCGGGATCTGCCCATACGCCATGACCTTCATGCCGATAATGCCCATGCCCTTGCCGCGAGCTGCGGGAATCGACGTCGTGGAGAAATCGTTCCACACGCGGTTGGGAGCACCCATGGGATTGAGCACCGTATCGAAATCGTACTCGCCGATCATCTGCACGAAGTTGGCCGGGAAGGTATGCCCCGTCAGCCCGACAAAGCGGATCTTGCCCGCCTTCTGATACTCCTCGATGACGCGCAGGGCACCATCCGACTTCAGCACATCCGTGAGCAGCCCTTCCTGCTGATCGATGGCATGCAGCTGCATGAGATCGATCGTCTCCACATCCAGAGCCTCGAAGCTCCTGGCGATCTCTCGCTTCACGTCATCACCGGAGCGCTTGATGCACTTGCCGGTGACGAACAGGCCGTCCCGGTCCCGCTCCTTCAGTGCCAGACCGAGCTTGCGTTCGCAGTCCTTGTACCCCGAAGCGGTATCCAGATAGGTGATGCCCAGGTCGATGGCGCGATGCACGATCTTCACGGCTTCGGCATCGTCATCCAGCAGGTTCCAGCAGACCCCGCCCAGACCGAGGGCGGATACAGTTTCTCCGGTCTTGCCAAGTGTGCGTGTCGGAATGGGCATAAGGGCTCTCCTGTGTCGGTTGTCGTTGTTGTCACGGTGCAAGATAGTCGAGAACCAGCCATGTGGGAAAATCCCTCGACATCCCCGTTTGACGTCCCCGACAGACTTCCGGTATATTGCCACGCATGCTTCGCGATCAACGCCGATACCGACGCTGCGTCGACATCCTCCCCGTGCTCACCGGGGTGCGTCTGCCCTAGCGTGCCAGGTTGGTTCCGCGACTGCCTTGCCCAAAGCCCGCCCCCGAGTACGGACGTTCGAGGTCAGCCTCACTGACGTTCATCCCGGGGGTTTTTTCATGCCAGACAGATGA
This sequence comes from bacterium, assembly GCA_027593305.1. Classification (GTDB taxonomy): domain Bacteria; phylum Latescibacterota; class UBA2968; order UBA8231; family UBA8231; genus UBA8231. The sequence continues at coordinate 3,681 of JAQCJA010000268.1, read as the reverse complement.
CCCTGATTGATGACCCTGATTGATGACTATGACTGCAGAGAAATTACCAATGACCCTGCTCGAAGAACTCGCCTTCCGCGGCCAGCTCTACCAGGTCACCGATGCCGATGGCCTCGCCGAACGACTCGCCAGGGGACCGATCACGCTCTACGGTGGTTTCGATCCCACGGCGGACAGCCTCACCGTGGGCAACCTGGCAACGCTGCTGATCCTCACCCGCTTCCAGCGCGCCGGCCACCGGCCCATCGCCCTCGTCGGCGGCGGCACCGGGATGATCGGTGACCCGGGGGGCAAATCCCAGGAGCGGGCACTGAACACGGCCGAGGTGGTGGACGAGTTCACACGGAAGATCCGCAGCCAGATGGAGCCCTTTCTGGACTTCGACTCCGGGACCAACCCGGCGCAGATGGTCAACAACTACGATTGGCTGGGGTCGATTGGTGCCATCGAATTGATGCGGGACGTGGGCAAGCACTTCCCCATTCCCTACATGTTGGCCAAGGACTCGGTGAAATCGCGCCTGGAGACCGGCATTTCGTACACCGAGTTCAGCTACATGATCCTGCAGGCCTACGATTTTCTCGAACTCTACAGACGTCATGACTGCGAACTGCAGATCGGCGGCTCGGATCAGTGGGGCAACATCACGGCCGGCTCCGACCTGATCCGCCGCGCCGTCGGCGGCAGCTGCTTCGGGTTGACCTGCCCACTGGTGACCACAGCGGACGGCACCAAGTTCGGCAAGACCGAAGCCGGCGCCATCTGGCTGTCGCCGGAACGTACCACGCCGTACGAATTCTACCAGTTCTGGGTGAACACGGACGATCGTTCCGTCGTCAACTACTTGAAGGTGTTCACCTTCCTCAGCGTCGACGAGATCATCCAGCTGGAGGAAACCGTCACCACCAATCCCGGTGCCCGCGAGGCGCAGCGCGCCCTGGCCCACGAAGTGACGGCCCTCGTACACGGCAAGCAGACGGCTCTCAAAGCCGAGAGGATCTCACGTGCCCTGTTCTATGGAGAGTTGCAGGAACTGGAGGAAGACGAACTGCAGTTGGCTTTCCACGACGTGCCGACGCACACTATGGAAGGCGACGAGCAGGATCTGGTCGACCTGCTCGTGGCGGCGGGCGTCTCATCATCCAAACGACAGGCCCGACAGGACATCAGCCAGAACGCGATCTCCCTCAACGGTGACCGTTGCGCCGACGAGTCGCACACCGTGAGGAAGTCCGATGGTCTGCACGGAAAGTACATCGTCGTGCGCCGCGGCAAGAACAAGTACTTCCTGATCCAGTAGGTCGGATTGCCGCGCCGCCCTGCCCTGTCAGCTGATCGGCTGCGCTGATGTTTTCTCGATGTGTTCCTTCATTCTGGCGATGAGTTCGTCGTCATTGACGCAGGATGCCACCAGTTTGGTGAACTCGTCAGACGACATCTCCGCTCCCTCCAGGAAGCGCGCGTCCGCGCCTCAGGGATAGAGGTAGGCTCCAAGCCGACCTGCCGCGCGGGCGCGAGCCTTGTCGGAAATGCGCGCCAACCAGGGCAGGCCACCAATGATCAGGCCCCTGGCCCGCGGCTTGAACTCCAGATTGTCCGATTCACTCATATGGTCTCCTCCATGTATGAACTGCAAAAGAGATCTGTGTCAAGACGCAGCGCCAGCGTAGCCATTCACGCAGTTCAGTGAATGGCGAGGCGAGGCGCTTGAACAACCGTCAACTATGATCAACCAATCAGCGCCGCCGACCTGCGCCACCGCAGCCATTCACGCAGTTCAGTGAATGGCGAGGCGAGGCGCTTGAACAACCGTCGACTATGATCAGCCAATCAGCGCCGCCGACCTGCGCCGTCATTCCCATTCCACCGTACCAGGTGGCTTGTGCGTCACATCGTAGTACACCGCTTCGATGCCATCGATCTGCAGAATCGCCTCTGTCACCTCTGACAGAAACCTCGTCGGCAGCCGATCGAAGCGCGCCGTCATGAAGTCATCTGTCGTAATCGGTCGCAGGACCACGCTCTCAGCTGTCCCGTCCGACGACAACGGCACGAGCACCGTCGGCATCTGCGTCACCTGCGCCATCAATTCGTGGCTGACGAGGGCGTTCATGACGATGGCGTCGGCTTCCCGCAGCATGTCCAGACGGTCCTGTGTCAGAAAGCCCTGACGCAGCCGCTGCACGAGACGCTTGCGCGGCCCCAGTTGAAACAGCACGCGGTTGATGGCAGGTGTCGAGTTGGTCAGTTCCGTCGATACCCGCTCCAGATCATCCCAGGTTGCCGCCCCGTTCTCGCCGGGATAAAACGCGCCCGCTTCGCAGGTCAGCACGGCGGGGTGTGCGTAGGTCCGGCCATCACCCTGAACACCCACACTGCGCAACGGCAGGACGTCGACTCTGAGATCCGTGCCAGCCAGGGCTTTTGCCGTGATGGCGGCGAACTCCTTGGCGTCGACGGCACCGTTTGCCGAGGCGGCGGCGATGATGGCGGCATCGGCGCACAGGCAACGAACCGCCAGGCCCGGGCCAGGAAATGGATGTCGCCATACCAGATGATGCGGCACGCCCAGTGTTTCGCCGAGCATCCGGACTTCGTCCTTGTAGAGCTGAGCAAGGGGCTCGACGACCTTACCCTCGGCAAGCAGTTGCTCGATCACGCCGACGCGATTGTGGTGGGTCTTGATCACCTCGGCGTGTGCCGTGCCGCCTGATTCGATGGTGTCGGTGTAGAGTGTGCCCTGTCCCAGCAGCCATTCGTCCGGATCCAGCTTGAGGCGGGTCAGTTCCCGGTCCCGCACCTCGATGAACTCTTCACCGATATGCCGGCGCTTCTCTTCGGGTTCGGCCACTCCGGCAACACGCTGCAGGAACTCAGCGCTGGCATCAACGACCTCGAGGTTGGTGAAGCCTGAGTCATTGAGCAACTGCTTGACCAGAGCCGTTTCACCTTTGCGCATGAACCCGTTGTCGATGTGCAGCCCGAGCACCCGATCCTCACCAAGGGCCTGGTTCAGCAACAGAAAAGCCACCGTGGAATCGACGCCGCCGGAGACCAGCAGAAAGACTTTTCTGCCCTCTGTCTGTTTCTGTAACCGCGCGGTTTCCAACTCGATGAAATTCTGCATCGTCCAATCGCGATCACAATCGCACAGGTCGATGAAATTGTCGAGGATCTTCAACCCCGATTCGGTGTGTGTCACCTCGGGGTGGAACTGCAGTCCATAGATCCGTTGCCTGTCATCACCCATGGCGGCAATCGGACAGTCGCCCGTGCTGGCGAGAACGGCAAAACCCTCCGGGACACCCAGTACCAGGTCTCGATGGCTCATCCACACGCGTTCCGATGGCTGCAGGCCGGCAAGCACGCCCGTGGCAGAGGCGATGGACAACGCCGCTGCGCCATACTCGTGCCGTTGTCCGCGTGCCACTTTGCCGCCGAGCATATGGCACAACAACTGATGTCCGTAACACAACCCCAGAATGGGTAGGCCCGCTTTGAGGATCGCCGCCGCAAATGGCGGTCGATCATCGGCATAGACACTCGAGGGACCGCCGGAAAGGATCAGCCCGTCCGCGTGGCGCAACTCTTCAACGGGTGTGTCGGGTGAACGGATCTCAGCCCAAACGTTCAGTCGGCGGATCCGATTGGCGATGAGATGGGCGTATTGACCGCCGAAAT
>JAQCJA010000267.1 GCA_027593305.1 bacterium | reverse complement strand
AGACCGAAGGGCTCCAGCAAGCTGACACAAGCATCACCGGATCGCTCGGCACGGAAACGAACGTTGCCGCCTGCCTGCTCGTAGCGCACGTGATAGGGGCTTCCGGCCACTACGGCGGTGCGCCCCGATGCAAGAAAACGGCGCAACGACTCAATGTGCCTCTGCGTCACGTGCTGCGGTTCGATCCAGAACAGGATGTCGACATCGGACGGCATGGTTGCCGTCGCATCCACGTCGACCTCAATAACCGGCCCGTACTGACTGAGGTAACGGGGCATCTCGCCGAAACCGGGAGGCGCCGACAGGGCGAAGGAAGCCTGTGGGGGCGGTCCCTGCAGATGCGCCTCCAGCAGCGCCGCCAGATGCGGCAGATGGGCGTTCTCGATGCCCTGGATGAGGATGTCGTGGCGCCGTGCAGCGCCTCGGCGGGACACAACCAGAGAGGACCAGATCTCGATCTGGCTCTCGGCGTCGTCGACGACCTGCCGTACGCGTATGGGGCTGACGCCTCGAGTTGCTGCATACCGTGCCCCTGCCTCGCCGGAGTCATCGGGGTCGATGACGCGATAACGGAAGGCGCCGCCTGCGGCATCTTCCATGGCTGCCAGCAGGGCCCGTGTCGTCTGCTCCACATCCTGCAGGTGTGAGGGCATGCGACTGCGCTTGCTGACAAACAGGGTCGCGTCCAGTACCCCCTGTGGCTCCCCCTTGAGTTCGCCCAGCCAGCGGGACAGACCGGCAGGCAAGGTGGACGGGTCACGGCCGGCAACATCCCACGAGATCGGACCGGCAAGGCGGACCAGACGCCCACTGACCACGATGAGGCCGAGTGTCAGGAGCGCGGCCATTGCGGCCTGCAACAGGAAGAACCGCTTCATCACCGGATCAGTACTGGATGCGTCGGAGCCCGACCTGCGTGAGCCACAGGAAGAAGGCGGACAGCAGCAGAAAATAGAGGAGATGATCCAGGCCGATGAGTCCACCGACGAAAGCTTCGTAGTGCGGCAGGCAGGATATGGCGTCGGCCATGACCGTTCCTGGTTGCCAGGTCGGAGCCAGGCCGTCGATGACTTCGACGACGCTCGGATGACCGCTGAACACGAGGAAGCAGGCCAGCAACGTCGCCAGCGCAAAGGCGACGATCTGATTGTGCGTCAGGCTCGAGAGAAACTGGCCAAAGGCGAGGAACAGGGCGCCAAGGAGAAAGGCACCAAGATAGCCGCTGAGAATCAGGCCCAGATCCGGTGCCCCGAGCCAGCTGAGCATGACAACGATGGGCAGGCTGCCGGCCAGGATCAGCGCAAAATAGAGCAATGCCGCGCCATATTTGCCGATGACGAGCTGCAACGGCTGCAGCGGCAGTGTGAGCAGCAGTTCCACCGTCCCCTGGGCATGTTCCTCCGACCAGGTGCGCATGGTGAGGGCCGGCACAAAGGGGATCAGCAAATAGGGCAGCGTTTCGTAGAAGGGCGTCATGTCGATCACGCCCTGCAGGAAAAAGGAGTTCATGAAGGATGTGCCCGCCAGCACGAGAAACACAGCAGCGGTGATATAGGCGATGGGTGAGTCGAAGTACGCGCCCAGCTCGCGGCGGGCGACGAGACGTATGCCTGCCATCACGGGCGTCGCTCCACACCCACGGAAACCAGTTGGGCAAAGATGTTCTCGAGGCCGGGTGTACCGGTGCGCTGCTCAAGTTCGGCCAGCGTGCCATCCCCCAGAAGTCGGCCCTGATGGATGATGAGGACGCGGTCACTGACAGCCTCGACATCGGCGATGATGTGTGTGGAGAACAGAATCGCCCGGTCCTGCTTCAGTCGGGTGAGCAGATCGCGGAAAGCCATCACCTGCAGCGGATCAAACCCGTGCGTCGGTTCGTCGAGCAGCAGGATCGGCGGATCGTGGATCAGAGCGCAGGACAGGCCTACGCGCTGACGAAAACCGGTCGAACATTCACGCACGCGCAGTGCCAGCACCGGGCCGATGCCACACATGTCGATGACCCGGGCCAGGGCTGCCGCCAACGCGCCGCCAAGCAGACCGTGGGCGGCGCCAACAAAACGCACCAGATCTTCCACCACCATGTCCCGATACAGTGGCGTGTCGCCCGGCAGGTAGCCGATACGCTGGCGCACCTGCAGAGCATCGGCGACCGTGTCGAAGCCGGCGACGGCGACGGTACCCGCCGTGGGCCGCAGGAACGTGGCAAGCATCTTCAGCATCGTCGATTTGCCGGCTCCATTGGGCCCGACAAAGCCGACGATCTGTCCTGCGCCTACATGGAAGGAGATGTCATCAACGGCGACCGTGGCGCCGTACGTGCGGGTCACGGACTGCACATGAATCATGAGACAGGCTCCGCGGACCCGTGAATGCCATGAGATGTTGAGTGCTGGAATGTTGAGTGCTGGCGCATCGCTATATTGTACGCTTCACGCCCCCGGGTGGGGAGCCGGCATTGCGCCAGACGAAGACGAGGACACGTGGCAGAAGAAGAACTCAGCGGGCTGCAGTGGCTGTCCCGACAGCGCCCGGAGGCCATGCAGCACCTGCTGGCCTTCTTTCGCGAATCGGGTCGGCATCTGGATCCGAAAACGCGTTTCCTTATCTCCATCGTCACCAAGGTGGTGAACCTGTCGGAGCGCGGCCTGCGTCAGTACATCCCGCGAGCCCTGCGCGAGGGTGCCACGCCCGACGAAATCCTTGATGCCATTCTGTGTGCGTACCCTGCGGCAGGCCTGACGAACGTCATTGATGCCGTACAGGTGCTGCGTGCCCTCGACCTTGAGGCGGCGCCAGATGGGGAGTTGCCACACACGGGGCCGGCAGGCAACCCGTCGCCCCAATGGCAGGTCATGGGCCGCGTCCGCGACCTGGCCCCGGGAACGGCAATGGTCGTTGCTGCCGCCGAGCGTTCGGTGGCGGTCTACAACGTGGACGGCACGTTCCATGCCACGGACAACACCTGTCTGCATCAGGGTGCCGAGCTTGGCTGCGGCATCCTTCGTGGGGCGACGATTACCTGCCCGCTGCACGGCTGGCAGTTTGATGTGACAACAGGCGCGTGTCTGACCCACGCCGACCGCCAGGTACAGAGCCTTCCTGTGCGTATCAAGGACGACGAGATCCACGTTCTGCTCTGAGAGCCTGGAGGCACCGGGTTCACACGCCGCCGCTATCGCCGTCAGCCGAAGGCCGAGAACAGCTGCAGCACAAAAGCCAGAATGGTCGCCACAGCGCAGGCGGCAGCCAGCCCGTAGGCGCTGATGCCCTCGCGGTCATTTGGCGTGCGACTGAAGAACCACGCCGTCGCATACCCACCAACAAAACCGCCCCCGTGGGCCCAGTTGTCGATGCCGGGCATGATGAGGCCAAAGACGAACATGATCAACGCCCACTGCAGGAACTGGCGTGTGAACAGGCTCGAGCCGACACGTCGCCCATAGACGATGGCTGCCGCCAGCAGGCCGAAAATGGAGCCGGAGGCACCCAGGGTCAGCGATGAACCCATCATGGATGAGGCGATGAAGCCGACGGCACCGGAGACGGTGAAGATTACGAACAGCCGATAGGGACCGAAGAGTTCTTCCACGACGGGTGCCAGTTGGCGCACCCACATCATGTTGAAAATGATATGCAGCAGGCTGCCATGCAGGTAAATGGCGGTGATCACCGTCCACCAGCGGCCGTAGCGAAAAACGGGGATCGAGCCCGCCGCCCCAACGTGGAAAGAGGCGGTGCTGCTGGGCGAGAGAATGTCCATCATGCCCCGCGGATGCAGAATCGCCTCCGGATCCAGCGCCAGGCAGAGCACATACAGGGCGCCGCAGAACACGGTGATGATGTGGGGAAAGTCGAGACTCAGTCCCAATTGCCGGAAGCGACTGGCCAGCCCGAACATCCCCGGGCGGATCTGGCCGCAGTGTGGGCAGCGAGGCACGTCGTCACTGATCAGCTTGTGACAACTGGGACAGAGGATGGCAGGCAAGCGTGCCTACAGGCCCAGACTGTCGTTGATTTCAGCCTGGTACGCGTTCGTCTGATCGTTGAGCACCTCATCGACCGTGACGGCGCGGCCGGCGACCTGCGACTCCATCCACGCGTAGGCGATGGCAACCGATCGCGCGCCCTGGACGCCGTCGACCTCGGGGCGGCCGCTCTGGCCCTGGATGGCCAGGCCGAAGTCGGCATACTCCACTGCGATCAGCTTGCGGTCCGTCTCGGTGAACTCGAAGCTGTAGTCAAAAAGACGATCCCCGCCGAAGAGGGCAGCCGTCGCATCATCCAGCCGGAACTCCGGAACCAGATCCAGCAGCGAGGCACCGTTCTGTGCCTCCTGTCCGGGCAGATGCACCGTCAGGCGACGACCGCTGCGATCGCCGGGCAGGTCCATGGAGCCGCGGCTGCCGAAGATGGCACGTTTCCACATGCCCTCGCCGCGGGAGGCATGATCCTCGATGTAGGAGACCACAGCGCCGGACTCAAAGAGCATGGTCGAATAACCGGCGTCGTCGGCGGTGGCGGCGAACTCGGCGGGCATGTCCTTCTGCCAGCGTTCGTAGATGCCGCCGCCTTTGGTGGCTTGTTTGCCCGCATTGGGGTTCCGGCGCGTTTTTTCGTGCAATCGAGTCTGGGCAAAAACCGTGGCTGCCGGCCCCAGGTAGAACTCGAGGATGTCGGCAAAGTGCACACCCACATCCAGCAGCACGCCGCTGCCATCCTTCTGATGGCGCCACACCGAGATCAACATGCCATCGGCGCCACCCATGGTGTGGTGCAGCATGAGCCGGGGATCGCCGATGACGCCGGCGTCGAGCAGAGCCTTGCCGAGGCGGTTGATCGGGTCGCGGCGGTAGTTTTCGGCGGTGGACAACACTTTGCCGTGCTGCGCGGCAGACCGCACCATGAGTGCACACGCCCGGGCCGTCAGGCCCAGAGGCTTTTCACTCATCACGTGCCAGCCGCGCTCGAAGGCTTCCACGGCGACGGTATGGTGGTAGCGGGGGGTGGTCGTCAGATCGATGGCGGCAACGTCGGTAGCCACTGCCAGGGCCTCAAGGGAGCCGGCCACCACGGGGCGTTGCCCGAGCAGGTCCGCTGCCTCATCAGCGAGGGTGTTGGCGTTGCCTGCATCCGGATCGCAGGCGCCGACCAGGGTGAACGGTGACAGTCCGGCGCGTTTGAGTTCGGCCAGGCCATACATGTGACGGTGGCCCATGCCACCGCAGCCGACAATGGCGAGGGGGATGGTCTCAGGCATATGCGAAGTCCCTACAGGTCGGACGGAGTCAGATCCATCCCGGAGAAGCGCCTGACGCCCTCGGCATTCCACGCCAGCCCGAGACCGGGCGCCTCCGGAATCGACAAACAGCCTTCCTCATCCAGCGAGAAAGGCTGCTCTACGAGATCCTCAATGTAGGGGGCGGGCGTGATATACTCCACCCAGCGTGCCGTGGGCACAGCGGCCACCAGCTGCAGGTCCGCTGCCAGACCGACGGCGGTGTTCCATCCGTGGGGGACAAACAGGATGGCATGATCGTAGGCGTGCATGGTGGACGGAAATTCTTCCGTCAGGCCCCCGACCTTGGTTACATCGGGCTGGATGTAGTCGACGGCGCGCTGCTCGATCCAGGGCATGAAGGCCTGCCGCCGTGTGAGGACCTCACAACTGGCAATCGGCAAGCGGGCATTTTCGGTGAGCTTTATATAGCCGGCCAGATCATCCGGGCGCAGGGCTTCCTCGAACCAGGTGATGTCGTAATCGACGAGCATATCCGCCGTTGTCAGCGCCCACTTGTAGCCGTGGGGCCAGTAGCGGTCGGAGCCCCCGGCATCGACCATGAGCTCGACATCCGGCCCGACCGTCTCGCGGGCGACGCGGACGATGAGTTCGTCCTTCTCGCGGGACTGACGACCGAAGGGACCCCAACCCATCTTGATCGCACGGAAACCACGCTGCACGGCGCCCTCGAGGCGTGGAATCAGCACATCCGGATCGGCCATCAGCAACGAGCCGTAGGGTTTGATACGGTTGCGGTAGCGCCCCCCCAGCAGTCGCGAGATCGGCTGTCCCGTCACCTTGCCGAAAATGTCCCACAGGGCAATATCGATGCCGGAGATGAAGTGGGTTATGGCGCCGCCGCGGCCCTGCCAGAAGGTGGACTGATGCAGATTCTCACTGACCCGGGACGGTTCGATGGCCGACTCCCCCAACAGCAAGGGCCGCAGAATGCCGAGGGCTCCCGCACAGGATGTGGCCGACGTGTAGACGGAGCCGAGGCCGGTGACCCCCTCGTCGGTGATGACTTCCACGAGGGTATGGAGATTTTCTGCCGCCTCGAAGCCCTGGTCCCAGCCGCCGTCCATGGTGGCGCCCGTGAGCGGCAGCAGGCGGATATCGGTGATTTTCACTTGCTTGACCTTTCGTTGCCGCGTTTAAAGTTTTTCGTCGCTTTGGCCATCAACAGCTGCAAGGGCTTGCCCTCGAGCTGGTGCGCCCGCTCAAGAAACCGGCGCGCCGCCGTCCCCGCCAGAGTGACAACGTGGCGCTCCTGATGCTACAGCAGGACGCGGTCACCTTTCACCGCCTGAAAACGGAAGGGCTCGTCCGCCAGGGTGTCAGTCATATGCGGGATTCCACGC
>JAQCJA010000266.1 GCA_027593305.1 bacterium | reverse complement strand
CCGACGCCGCTGCGGCGCCTCGCCAACCCTAGCTAGCACAAGGACCACCAGCCATATGAGCCAGACGGTGAGCCAGACAGAGATCGAGTTGTCCATCGTCGAGCCCCTCGGCAACAAACGGACGGCCTGGCCGGTGACCATGGGTGTGCCCTTTCCGCAGGGGATTCTGGCTGCCGCAGAGGACCTGCGCTTGCGGCGCAAGGGTGACGCCCGGCCCCTGCAGACTCGCACCATGATGTGCTGGCCCGATGGTTCGGTGCGCTGGGTGCTGCTGGATTTTCAGGCAGATCTCGGTCCAGGAGAGAACCACCGGCTGACTCTGTCCTGGGCCCCCAGCCAGGAGCAGCGTCCCCGGCCGGCGACCCCTGTGGGCATGCGCGAAACCATGGACGGGACCGTGTTCATCGAAACCGGGGACAACCAGTGGGCCATCGCGCCGAGCGGCACCATGCCCTTTGCCCGCGCCTATCTTGGCGATCGGGAAGTGGTTCCGGACGATGGCCTGCAGTCCTCTGTGCGGGTTGACGGTGAGACCTATGAGCTGCGCGTTGGCAGCCATCCCGTCATCGAGGAGGAAGGGCCTTTGCGCGTCGTGGTCCGGGTCGATGGGATCGCCCTGGGTGATGACGGCTCCTCCGGATTCGACGTAACTGCGCGCATCTATGCATACGCCGGCTGCAGCTGGTTGCGCATCTACCTGACCCTGACGAACCGCATTCGACGGACGCTCGTGCATCTTGAGGAGTTCAAGGTGAGTCTGGCACCCGCACTCGACGGGGGGACGGCCCACGAGCATGCGTTCCTTGTGGCCAGTGTCGATGTCGGCAATCACGAGTCGCACGTGGATGACCTCATCGGCGATTATCGGTCGCTGCGCGTCGGCCTCGTGGATATGCCCTTTCCGGCATGGCAGCCCGGTGAATCCGGCGCCCATCCGACGTCGGGATCAACGCCGGAGCAGCCGCGGCGCGCCGATCCACAGTACGAGATTCTTCCAGGAACACAGGGGGCCGAGAGCGACCGGCGTCCCGGGGCCAGCTGGTGCAATCTTGTTCCAGCGGCGGCGGTGATGGGCGATGACGAAACGACCGTCAGTCTGCAGTGTCGTCGGTTCTGGCATCAGGCGCCAAAAGAAATGGCACTGACCCCGAGACGTGCGCAGCTGTCACTCTACGCCGACTGGGCCGAACCACTGGAGTTTTTTCGGGGTGTTGCCAAGACACACGAACTGATCGTCGATATCGCCGCCGGCAAACCCCGACGAGACCCGCGTACGGCTTTCGCCCTGGGGTTTGAGAAGCAACCAAGCTTTCAGGTGGCGACACGCAACTGGATGATCGATTCGGGCGCTTTCGGGCCCCTCTTCCGCTACCAGCCCGAGAAGTATCGCTGGTGGGAGTACATCCTGCGCCAGGCGCTGCAGAGCCACACCTTCAACGTCGAACACGAGGCAACCATGGGGTTCCATTTCCTCAACTATGGTGATTTCTGGAACCCCGGGCGTGGTGGCCAGTGGAAGAACAATGAGATGGACAAGGGCTTCGGCCTGATGCTGCAGATGATCCGCACCGGTGAGGGGCTGGTCTGGGAACACGTGGAGCCCATCATCCATCATCAGATCGATGTCGACACCGTGCACGACGATGACAACGAGCACTGGATCGGCGCCCAGCGCTACCATTTTGCCAAGCACGGCGCCATCCATGGGCCAACCATGTGCCACGAGTGGATCGATGGGCCGCTGTTCTTTGGCCTGCTGGCGGGATACCGACGCGCCGAGGAAGTTGCCGGGGCACGGGCCGACCACTTCGTCAAAGCCATCGAACTGGGTGAGCACCGCATCAAGACCCTGACCCGCGTCGCCGGCTATCCGCTCATGGCTCTGTCGCGGATGTACGAGAACTACCGCGACGAACGCTACCTGCGCACCTGTGAGCGGATCATGGACTGGCTCGATGAGTGGTCCACGCAGGATGGGCACTACACGTACAACGCCTACACACCGCCGGGCAAAACCCAGATCGCCACGTCCCTGTCGGACGGCATCCTCATGTGTGCCCTCATGCGGCACCATCTGGTTACAGACAGCCCGCGGTCCTGGCAGTTGCTGCAGGAGACGGCGGATCGCGACTTCGACGTGACGGGCCTCATCCGGCCTGAGGGTTTCACCACGAAGGGTACGAGCCCCTTTCGCAACTACTATGAACCGGAGCCGGATTTCTGGTTTGAGCCCATGATGTTCCTCACGCTCAAGTCCGGCGAGCCACGCTACGCAGATGTGGGTTTCGCGGAATTGCAGCGCATCTTCGCCCAGCGCCGGATGCTCGCCGGCGACGGACAAAATCCACCACATTTCTATCGATACTGGTTGCCATCCCTGGCGCGGGCCGACGAACTCGGCATGCTGCGTGATCCGCAGCCCCTGGGAATGTGACGGCTGAGCCGGGCCCTTGAGACGAACCTTCCACCAGGGGCGTATGCTGCTGGCGGGCGTGCTGATTCTGGGCGCCGCCCTGCGACTGACCGGGTTTTCGCGTGGCTTCGATGGCGACACCTTCCACGCGTTCCATCCTGATGAGGAAACCGTTGCGCGGGCGGCCCTTGAACTGACGAGCCCCTTCGCGCCACCGTTGACGGCATACGGGCTGTTGCCGGTATACCTTGCTCGCGGGGCGCTGGCTGCTGGCGGAGTCACGCCAGCCAGCTTCGACCCGGACCCCTGGCCGGCGTACCGGGCACTGCGGCTGCTTGCCGTTGTCCTGTCCTGTGCCACCATGGTCGTCGTTTTCCTGCTTGGCAGAAGGCTGTTCGACAGACACACCGCCATCCTGGCAACGCTGTTCATCGCCGCTGCCCCCGTCGCCATTCAACAGGGGCACTTCTATACCGTGGATGCCGTCTTCCTGCTGCTTGTGACGCTTGCCCTGTACGGGATGGTACGCGTCGCTGGAGGTGGTACCTGGCGCAGTGGCGTTGTGGTCGGGCTGTGTGTTGGCCTGGCGGCGGCGACACGGCTCAACGGCCTGCTGTTGCTGCCCGTGGCGGTCGCTGTTGTCTGGCTGCCACGCGGCGTCCTGACTACCAGCATGCGGCGGGAAGGGCTGCTCTATCCGCTGACGGTTGTGGCGACAACCCTCGCGGTTGTCGTCCTGCTGCAGCCCTACCTGCTGACTTCACCCGAACTGATGTGGCGTGACGCCAGTTCCGATGATTTCTGGTTCTCTGCCCGTATCGCCAGCGGCGAGCGTTTGCGCTTCTGGTCGCTGTATGATCACCACACCATTCGCTATTGGCAGCACCTGGCGGTCCTGCTGCCTCTCGGCGTGGGGCTGCCCCTGACGGCCCTGTCGATTCTCGGCATCGCCCGCGCGGCGCGGAACTGGCGCTCGCGGCAGGGGGCGCTGTTGCTGTGGGCGGGGCTGTTCTTCCTCGTCATGGGCGGGCTGCATACCAAACACGTTCGTTATCTGCTGCCACTCTTGCCGGTGCTGGTGACGCTCGCAGCGGCTTTGTGTATGGACCTGTGGCGTATATCTCTGTCGCGCTGGCGGCAGCCGGCACGCTTCGTCGTTGCCGGCGTCAGTTTGTTCACCCTCGCCTATGGCGTGGCCTTTGCGCGCATCTATCTGGTCCCGGACAGCCGCATAGAGACAATGGGCTGGCTGCACAGGCATGTGGCGCCTGGAACAACTGTCGGCCTGGAGGCGGGAGGGTTCTCCTTGCGCAGCCTCGTTGATACACATCGATTCGATGTGCGTGACATGGATGTGGGCCGCTTGCTTCATCTGCGCGAATTTCTCAGTTGCGGCGCTGCTGCGGATCATCTCGCAAGCCGATTGCAGCCGATGGAATACGTGGCGATTGTCGACGTCAATCGCCACGCCCAGGTGGTGGCGGCTGCCGATGTCATGCCGGCGACGGCGAGTTTCTATCGGGCTCTCGGAGACGGGCGTCTGGGCTACCGTCAGGTGTACCACGCCAAGGTTGCACCCGGGCTGCTGGGTCAGGAGTTCGCCGACGACGGCGCGGAGCCGTCCTTCCTCGGCTACGATCATCCCGCCGTGCGTGTGTATCAGCGCCAGCCCGGCGCGGCAGTGGCCATACAGAACTGGCGCAACAGTGTCACCGGGGATGCCTGCCCCGACGCGCTACTGGCGGATGCCGTGACACGAGCCGCAGCCGGTGACACCGATGGTGCGCTGCAGGATGTACAGCACATGGAGATCGGTGCGCGGGGGGCGCAGGTCCGTTGGCTGCTGGCTGCCGATATCTACCGTCGCCGCGGCGACGAAGAAGGAGACAGAGCCGCTTTTGAGCAGTACCAGAATGCCTATTTCGGCGCCGAAGACGCACATCTGATCCCCTGGGCGACAAGCCTGACCATGGTCGATGCCGGCGATCCCGACCTGGCACTCACGGGACTGATGGCCGGTGTGTTCCACGTATCGAATCACCCGACGCCAACGCATATTCGACGGGCGATGGCTCTGTCGTACCAACAGGCAGCCGATCAATTGCAGGACAAGGGGCAGCCGGCACATGCTCGCCGGGCGCGCGAGATGGCGGCGGACCTCGATGGCCTCGCCCGGGCCGAAGGCTACAGGTAGCGTTTGAGAATGTCCGCCGACTCTTGCCAGTCGAAGCGGGCCGCAAAGTGCACGCCGGCGTCCCCCATCCGTTGTCGGCGCTGTGCGTCAGCAAGGTCGAGCAGCGCCGTCTGTATCGATGCGACATCGTCACCATCGACGAGCCAGCCCGTAACCCCGTCGTCGACAGCGTGCACCGCGCCCCCCGATCGACCGGCGATGACGGGCTTGCCGCAGGATGCGGCCTCCAGAAAAACAATGCCGAATCCCTCCACGGACAGGCTGCCCTGCTCCGGATCCGTGACTTCGCGGTTGGGCATGGCGAAGATGTCACACGTGTTGTAGAAGGCCGGCAGCATGGCGTCCTCAACGAAGCCGCAGAACACGACCCGGTCCGCCAGGCCCAGGCGCTCGGCCAACCGTTGCAGAACGGCACGATGGGGCCCGTCACTGACGACCAGGTAACGCCATGGCGGCAGCCGGTCGCCGAGACCGGCGAGTGCCTCGAACATGCGATCAACACCCTTGCGTTCGATCAGCCGTCCCACAGTAAGCAGCACCAGCCGGTCCCGCAGTCCGAACCGGGTGATCAAATCCGGGTCCGGTGCCCGCACCTGAAAGACGTGGCGATCGACACCCAGCGGCAATTCGACAACACGATCGGCAGCCAGCCCGAAGTCGAGCATTTCGTGGGTCGTGTATGGACTGTTGGTGAACAGCGTACGGGCGCCGCGCAGGATCCGTTGCAGGAACCGGCCAAACCACGACGGCCCGGCGAAAGACTCGCGGGTTTCGCCGCCGTAGACCCACACATCATAGGGGTGTCCCGTGAGGCGCTGATAGCACCAGGCCAATGGCCCGGCACGTACCACCTGTCCGGCGATGACCAACTGGGGTCGATGGCGCACAACCCAGAACGCGGTCCAGATGGCACCGAGAAAGAACGCCAGTGTCTTGCCGACGGGATTGGCGAACATCCGTCCGGACGGGGCGGGGAAGCGGATCGTGCGCACCGGATGTGCGGCGTCGAAGGCGGCGGCTCCGGGGCCATCCGGCGCCAGGATCACGCAGTTGGTGTGTCCTGCCAGTCGCCAGAAACGGGCCAGCACGTGGGCAATACCCCCGACGGTGGGCGGGTAGTCGAAGGTGACGAGCAGAGACCGTATCCCACGCTCAGGCTCAGCGGGCAAGGCTATTTTCTCCGGTCCAGAGCGGCCCGTACGCGGCTGACGAGGCCGTCGAGAGAGAATGGTTTCTGCACGAGATCGTCGGCCCCGGCGAAATCCCCCAGGCGCGTGGCGAATCCGGTGATGATGATGATCGGCAGATGTGCAGATATCGCGCGCAATGCCTGCAGGGTTTCGAGGCCCGACATGCGCGGCATCGAGTGGTCGAGTAGAACCAGATCAATTTCCTGCTGATGCTGACGGAACAGCTCCAACCCGGCGGCGCCATCGGCAGCCATCAGGGGGCGGAAACCGCGGCGCTCCAGCATCCGCATGGCCGTGTGCCGGACCATCTCTTCATCATCAATCACGAGGATCGACTCGTTGCCCTGCTCCCCTGTCATCTCAACAGCGGTGACTTTCTTTGCGGCGACGGCACCCGCCGCCGGCAAATACAGATCAAAGCAGGCACCCGCCCCCGGTGCACTGTCGACCTCGATCCAGCCACCATGCTCCTGCACGATGCCCAGTGCCGTGGACAGACCCAGGCCGGTGCCTTTGTTGACGTCCTTCGTGGTGAAGAAGGGCTCGAAAATGCGCTTGCGCGTGGCCTCGTCCATTCCCGGCCCATTGTCCCGCACCCGCAGCAGAACGTAGGCACCGGCGACGGCGTCCGGCGGCACACGCTCGCCAGCCATGGTCACGCGGCGGCCTTCCATGCGAACCGCAGGTGCAGTGATGTGACCTGACTCCAGCGCATCCCTGCTGTTGATGCAGAAGTTCAGCAGCACCTGCTCCAGCTGCATGCTGCTGCCATGTACCGACGGAAGATCGGCGTCCGTTTCGACGCCGATGCTGATCAGGCGGCTGAAGGTGCGCCGACAGATGGCTTCGACATCCTGGAGAATCGCCTCGACGTTGAC
>JAQCJA010000265.1 GCA_027593305.1 bacterium | reverse complement strand
CATGCCTGCAGCGGTCTTCGGCGCCGTCGATACCTATCTGCAAGGTGGCGGCACCGTTGTTCTGCTGCCGGAATCCTGCATCACCGACGAATACGGGCGCGAGCAGGACTACCTGAGCCGCTGGGGGGTAGAGATCGAAGCCGTCGCCGTCCCCCAGGTGCTTGGCCTGGGCCCTGCAGAACAGGGGTACGACCAGAGCTTCAGCCGTCGCGTCGACTTCGGCGAAGCCCGGCAGATGACGGCGGATGTTCTGGCCGACGATTTCTATACGGGCGACGGTTCCGCGGTACAGACCGAGGGCCTGCTGCAGGAACTGGTGGTAGCAGATGCAAATGTCCTGGCTGCCAGCAAGGGGCAGGCCCTGCTGCTGCAGAAATCGATCGGCGCCGGACAGTTGTACGTCTTCGCCGGAACACCAACGCCGGCAACGTTGCGGGATTTTATCGACATTCTGCTGGACCGTGCTGCCGTGGCACGGCCGGTTCGTGTCACCGGGCTCCAAGGTGAGCGGCTCACGCAACTGGAATGCCGCGTTGTGCACACGAAGTTTCACGATCTTGTCTACGTCGTCAATGAAACGGACGCCGATGTGGCTTTCCGTATCAGGACCGGGCGTCCGTTCCACCGGATCCGCGAACTGCGTTCACTGCAGTACTGGGACGAGCCTGCAGGGGTGATCGGGGGACGGCAGACCTATCTCTTCAAACTCATGGAGGATCCCGTCGACATCGGTCGCCGGGCAAGCGAACCGCCATACGCGTATCAAGGTCTGTAAGTGCAGCGGCAAATCACAGGAGGGCAAGGGACGTGAAGATTCTGGTGACAGGTGCGGGCGGGTACCTTGGACAGGGACTGATCGTGCCCTTCGAGGGCAAGACCGATCTGCGTCTGATGGATGTGAGCGACTTCGATACAAGGCACGAGAAAGTCATGGGCAGTGTCGCGGACCTGGACGCCGTGCAGCGTGCCGTGGAAGGTGTCGACGGGATCGTTATCGCCCACATGGCGTCACGGCAGGCCGGGTCGTACGACACACCCGTGGCACCGTACGATACCAATGTGAAGGGCACGGCGAACCTGCTGTTCGCAGCCGTTGCTGCAGGCATCCCGCGTGTGTCACTGATCTCCAGCATCGGCGTCGTGCATCACTGGCAGAAGCAGGGCACTTTCCTGCACGCCGATCTGCCGTTACGGGGTGAGGGCATCTACAGCCACACCAAGATCTGTCAGGAGGTCATCGCCCGGCAGATGCACTATGACCACGGCATCGGTGTGGCAGCGATCCGTCCCGCCTACATCACCGACATGGACAGTTGTTGCGACAAGTACGGCCACCAGGCAACGAGTTGTAACTGGCAGTTCGTCGACCGTCGCGACATCGGTGAGATCGCCCGCCGGGCGCTGCTGCTACCGGACCTCGGCTTCGAAGTATTCTGGGCGTTGAGTACACCCATGGCCAGCGATCATGTCGACATGGCATCCACGTACCAACGGCTCGACTGGCAACCGGAATACGATTTCAGCAACCTGCCGCATGACGCCTGATCTCAATGCGGACATTCACCATCTGATCCCGGAGTACAGAAGCACATGGAGTATCCTGAAAAGACCTGTGACGTCGCCCGCCTCGTGACCAACAAGAGCATGGTGCAAGCTGTCCTGAATGGTGAGAAGACGCAGCAACGGCGCAACGGTGTCTACGCTTATCCGGGGGAGCAGTTCGAGCTGGAACGCAGGTGTTTTGAACTGGCCGAACTGCGCCGGCAACGGCTCGGCGACATGACCGAGGAAGATGCCATCGCCGAGGGGTATGCCTCTCTCGAGGCCTACAAGGACGTTATCCTGAGCATGCACAAGGGTATGCAATGGGATGAAGAGGCCCTGGTGTGGCTGCACACGTTTCGGCCGATCGAGGCAGGTGTCAACTCCTGACAGGTGCCAGGCCGCCGCTGCCGTATACCATGGTGCACGATCCGCTTACGCATCACCGACGGAAGGATGACGCCAACGTGAATACCCACGTTCCACTCATAAGCACCCGTTCCAAAGGTCCGCTGGGTCTGGCACATCTGCCCCGACTCTGGCTCAAGATGCGCCTCGCCGCGCGGGGGATGCTGGCCGATGGCTACCGCGCCGGTGAGGGCGGATTCGACGGTTTGCTGCTGGAGGCTCTTGGAATTGAGTCTGCCGTCGCCGTCGCTTTCGTCGCCGAGACGCAGCCGGATTATCTCGCCTTTGAGGCGTGGGTGCAGCAGCGCGCAAAGTCAGAAAGTCTGACACCCGAGGCGATCGAGCAGTTCAACAAACGGGTGCTCTGTTTCGTCAAGCCCGAGCCCGGGGCAACGCAGATGCGCGACATGCTGGGTATACCAGAGTCGGACAGGCAATGGCTGGGCACGGACCTGAACGACCTCGATGACTGGCACGCATTTCATCAGGCCTTGCTCGACGAAGCCGGCTGATGGCACAAGGCGCCCGGGCCCGGGTAGCCCGGGTGCCCGTTGACCTTCCTGGCGTGAAGTGACGACGGCCCAATCGAGATCGACGTTGGCGCCGTCATGCTCAAAGTGCACCCGCGTGCCCCAGTCGGTGCGTGTCAAAGCAGTTGATCCGCGTCGCCGTCGCCATGCCCTGGATCGATACAGGGCATGGGTTTGCTAATCTCTGAAAACCAGGGTCATATGGTATGTCAGAACGATGTCGTCGAGCGCGTAGTCGATGCCGTCGAAGCTCGAGTCCAGAGAATAGAGGTAGAATGCCTTCGAACCGACGGCCAAGTAGTCGGAGACGAAATACTCAAATCCCGCCTCCAAGTGAAGGCCCCACAGCCAGTCCTTCTGCGTCACTCGCGGAGCATCACGCACGACCACGCTACCCTCCCGCTTCATGCGAACCACGTCGATTCCGCCCCCCCAGTACGGTCGCATGTCGCCATGGTCACCCACATTGATGGACACGAGAGACCCGGAGAAGTGCTCCAGTTCCACGAGGTAGTCGTCGACCTGCGAGCGTCCTCGGTAGCGAAAGGCGGAGATCCCGCGCCCCAGTTGCTGGCCCGCAGAAACAGGCCCCAGTGTCTGCAATGAGACGAACAAGGCCTGGCGGCCCTTGTCGATCATTTCGAGACGGCCGCCGCCGGCGTCCTTCAATCGCGAGCGTACCGCGTTGAGGGCAGGGTCGTAGGTGTGGAAGCCGACCGACAGGTAGGCCGTCTCGCCCTGCTGACCGAAGGCGAAGGAAGTGAAGGCGCCGGTGAGGCAGACGGACAAGAGCAGAATTTTCACTGTCGTGCTTCCAGAGGGCGGCTCTCGTGTGCAGTGATATTTCTGCCTATCAACCTAGCTATCACTTTCAGGTCCAGGAACTCGATGCTTGAATAGATGCCGCGCCTTTGGCTGCGACCTGCGTAAGCCACACGAAGAGATATGGCCCGTTACCCAAAGCGCGTCAAGTTTCCGTACACTCGGGCTCGAAGAATCAACCGACCGCACAACAACCTGCGGCACACCCGATCCACCAGGAGAATTTCCGTGATCACCTTGGACCTGACAGGAAAAGTGGCAGTCATCACCGGCGCCAGCGGCGAACTCGGGCGTGTGATGGGGCGCACCCTTGCCGAAGCCGGCGCAGCTGTGGCGTTGCACTACTATAAGGGTGAAGACAAGGCGCAGGGGACGGCGGCACAGATCAATGCTGCCGGTGGCCACGCCATCATCGTACAAGCGGACGTCGGCAACAGAGACTCGGTCAACGCCATGCGGGACACCGTAAAGGCTGCCCTCGGAGCGGCTGACATCATCGTCAACAACGCCGTCCAGCAGTACGAGTGGACCTCAGTTCTTGACCAGGACGAAGCAGATTACGAAAGCCAGTTTCAGACCTGCGTCCTGCACAACCTGCTGATGGCAAAGGCTTTTGTGCCGGATATGATCCTAAAGAAATCCGGCCGCATCATCGCGACCAACACGGAATGCACCATGCAGTGCGCACCCAACCAATCCGCGTATGTTTCCGGAAAAGGTGGGCAGGACCGCCTCCTGCGGGTACTGGCCAGAGAGGTTGGTCCCCACGGGATCACGGTGAATCAGGTTGCACCGGGCTGGATGATCAGCGACAAGTATCGCGAGGATGGCACAGCCCGCACGACGACGGGGGCGCCCATCGATGATTCCGGCTACGCCCGGAACGTGCCGCTGCGGCACCGCGGGCAGGACCAGGACATCGCCAATGCGGTCTGCTTCCTGGCATCGGATCGCGCCGCCTTCATCAGCGGTGTCTATCTGCCGGTCTGCGGCGGCAATGTCATGCCGACGATCTGATCGGCTGAACAGCACGACACCCAGGCAGCCAACCGACCCACAGGAGCGTACTGTGTCACATCCTGCAGCCATCACCAGCGCCGAACTCCATGAACGGGCCAAAGTCATTCAGTCCAAGATCCAGGCATGGCGGCGGGACATTCACCGCCATCCGGAGTTGAGCTTCACCGAACACCGCACGGCGGCTCTGGTCCATGACGAGTTGGTCCGCCTCGGGATCCAGACGGAAATCGGGGTCGCCAGGACCGGTGTCGTCGGTGACATCCACGGTGGCGATGGAGCGGCTGTTGGTCTGCGTGCGGATATGGATGCGCTGCCCATCACCGAGGAGAACGGTTCGGAGTTCGACAGCGGCACTCCCGGGATCATGCACGCCTGCGGCCACGACGCGCACACGGCCATGCTGCTGGGCGCGGCGACACTGCTGAAGGGGCTGGCCGACGAGGGCAGAATGCCTGGTCGAGTGCGCCTGCTTTTTCAACCCAGCGAAGAAGCGGCCGACGAAGAAGGCAAGTCCGGTGGGTTGCGGATGGTGGAGGAAGGTGCGCTGGAGGGGCTGGATGCGGTTTTCGGCATCCACGTGGACCCGACCAGGGATGTGGGCATCGTCGCCAGCCGTCCTGGGCCGTTGCTGGCTGCCGCCGATGAATTTGATCTGACTGTACGGGGTCATGGCGGCCACGCTGCCCGTCCTCAGCTTGCCAACGATCCGATCGTGCTGGCAGCACACATCATCCACGCCATCCACCATATCGTCAGCCGCCGCATCGACCCCCTGGAGGCGGGCGTAATCACCATTGGCCAGGTGCACGGTGGTACCGTCAGCAACGTCATCCCGGACACGGTGTATCTGAACGGGACGATCCGCTCCTTCACCCCGGAGATCCGCGACCTGCTGCACGACGAACTGCGCCGCACCTGTGCTGTGGCGGATGCTCTGGGCGGCAGCTTTGATCTGACCATCAGGAATGGCTACCCACCCACTGTGCTGGATCCGGAGGCTGTCGCCATCTCGCTGGCTGCCGTGAGCGAGTTTCTGGGGGAGCAGAACAGCCAGATCGCCACACCGGTGATGGGTGCCGAGGATTTCAGCTACATGGCACAGGTCGCGCCCGGCAGTTTCCTACGTCTGGGCACCCACAACCCGGACTGGCCCAAACGCTACTACGGACATACATCCACTTTCCGCATCGATGAGGGCGCGCTCGCCATCGGGGCTGCGGCCCTGGCCGCGTCGGCGATCAAATGGATGCGGGAGAAGAGCTAGCGAAGCAGATAAAAAAACAGGCACTCGAGCTTGTGCGGCTCAGGTGCCTGTCTACCTTCGAAGATCGATACACCTTCAAAGAAAATGGTGGCTCCTCGCGGAATCGAACCGCCGACACGGGGATTTTCAGTCCCCTGCTCTACCGACTGAGCTAAAGAGCCACTTTGAAATCGAACGCTGAATATATCCCACGCTCTCAAAGAGTGTCAAGGAGACAGAGCCCACGATGGCGCTACACGTGATTCCATTCAACATGCCGGAGCCAATGGAGATCCCGGCCCACATCGCCGAACAGTTGCGCGGGATGCCCGTGGGCGAGGCGATTCGCAAGGGCATGGGTCTGCTGATGCAGATCGAGGCAGCTGACATCATCCTCTTCGAACAGCTCGATGCCAGCGGTCAGTTGCAACTGGAGTCGGTCATGGGCAAGCAGGGACCCTTGGCTGACCTGCAAGCCGATCTGGCGCAGGAACCGTTTTACGGGCAGGCGCCCGCCGCAGCCTCGGGACTGGCGGGGAAGGCGATCGAGCAGGGGCAGTCGCTGCTGGTCATGGGGACAATCGACGGGGGCGAAGCCTCGGCCATGCCGCCCAGACTGGCACGACATCTCGTCGGCGATGGCGGCAACGTGGGTTTCATCTATGTCCTGCGCCTCACGGATGACGCCGGTGCAGCGCAGGGTGTGATGACCCTCATCCGCGGATCCTCGGAAGGCCCGCTGAATCACGAACAGCCGAACATCACCGAGGGCATGCGACAACTGTTGTCGACACTATTGAGTGCCTGAAACTATAGAATGCCTGAACGAACAGGCACAAAAAAACCGCCTGCAGCTGCGAGGCCGCGGGCGGTTTCTGTTTTCTTCGGGCAGCGCCTGTCAGACGGCAGCGGCGCCAACAACCTGGTTCTCAACCAGCCAGGCCTCGACCTCTTCGCCACTCACATCAGCGAGCATCTGGCCGTTGATCTCGACGCACGGGGACAGAGGCTGGCCGCTTTTCTGCACCATCTCCGCGTAGATTTCGGGGTTGTTGATGATGTCACGGTCGTCGAACTCGAAACCGTACTTCTGGAAAACTGCGCGATCGAAGCGCATTTTCACGGCGCGCATAAGG
>JAQCJA010000264.1 GCA_027593305.1 bacterium | reverse complement strand
CCCGTCGACGCCGGCGGCATAACAGGCCATGGCCCGCACGCGCATGGAATCGGCCGATTGTCGCCGCGGCTACAGATCTGCATGCACCTGCGTCTTTGTGTGCTGCGCCAGCTCGACGTAGGTGCGCAGCGTCCCGGTCGCCTTGTTCCCGGCGGGATCACCGACGTCCTGTACGTGCACGACCAGATCATCGACCAGCCCGTCGTGGACCCAGGTCTCCACATCCATGGCGTGGATTTTCAGATGCGTGAAGAGACCCAGATCCGGCACGGGCGTGGAACCGTAGTCTTCTGCGGGAATCACGTATGACGTACGCAGATGGCGGCCCTGTTGCCGGCCCGCCTCGTCCAGCATCTGTCGAGTCTCGCGTAGCAGTTGCGTGAGGAACGTGGCGCGATGCGCCAGGACGCGCTCGTCGAAATAGTCCAGGTCACCCATGGCGACACCATACGCCTGCAGAAACGAATCGACCACGGGCCGCTCAAAGAGCACGTACGGCCAGCAGCGACAGAAGACGATGCAGACACCATCGGCCTGGTACTGCTCAACCCATTCCCGAAAGAGCTCGAGATATCTGACTCGTACAGCGGCGAAAGCCTGGCTGAGGTGACGCGTTCGGTGGCCCTCGGGTGACAGGCAGCGATACTCGGGATGCTGTTGCTGGAAATCACCCGGCCCCGTGTAGTCGATATGGTTGGGTGGCAGTTGTTCGCCAATCATACGCACCTGCGGTCAGATCTTGATGCCGATTTCATGGGCGCACTGTACCGCCGCCCGCAGCGGATCGAAGTCGTGCTGGCGTTGACGCTCGATCGCCCGTCTGCCATGCCGCATGCTACCTGGCAACCCAAAGGACCAACGCACGTCCGAGCCAACCTTCGACGGGTAGTACGTGGCAAAGGAGCGCGCACACCCCCATAACACGGACTTGATGTCACAGTCGGCCTGCGCCTGTTCTGTGGCGGAAAGGGGGACCTGCCGGTACGTGCCGACAAAGACCTGGTACCACCCACGGACACCGGGATCCAGGCGAAGGGGAGGCGCCGCCGAATCGGGACCGCTGAAGATCATCTTGCCCGGCCCGGCAGCGATGGAGTAGTCCACTGCCGTCCAGCAGCCCGACTCAAACCGGGAACTGACGGCGGCAGCAGGTGTGCAGCGCGTCATATCGAGGATGTAGACCGATTCGTTGTCGCGATGCATGTCTGTCCGCCTGGTCTGCCTGTGTGGGCTAACGGTCTCAGTGGCGTCCTGAGCGGGCAATATAGCGACCGACGCCGGTGCTGGTTGCGGCAGCATTGGTGTGCACCTGCGTTGCCCAGGGATTTGGCGTCCTGCGCCCTGCGGACCCAACTTTGGCCCCATGAGACACGCAACGACAAACAGACGCCTGACTCGCCGCCTCGCTCTGCTGCTGCCCCTGCTGGCCACCATCTGCGCTGCCACCGAATCGGTGCCGCTGGCATCGGGTATGGTGGTCTCCGACCACTGGCTCGCCAGTGAGGCCGGCCGCGATGTGCTCGCCGCCGGGGGCAACGCCGTGGATGCCGCCATTGCCACGGGGCTTGCTCTGGCTGTGACCCATCCGTCGGCAGGCAACATCGGTGGCGGCGGCTTCATGATCATTCGCTTTCCGAATGGCACGGCGACAGCCATCGATTTCCGCGAAACAGCACCCATGGCGGCCCATGCGGATATGTGGCTCGACGACGACGGCGAGTATTGGCGACAGGTCCACCACTACAGTCACAAGGCCGTGGGTGTGCCGGGCACCGTCGCTGGTTTCGACAAGGCCCATCAATTGTACGGTGTCGCTCAGTGGCCGACACTTCTGGCGCCGGCGATCGACCTCGCCGAAGAGGGTTTCAGTCTCAGCGAACGCCTCGCCAACAGCCTCGCCGGATTCGTCGGGCGTTTTCCCCACTACCCGGCAACGGTGGCACAGTTCTCACGAGATGGCCTGCCCCTGGCCATGGGTGACACCCTGCGGCAGCCCGATCTTGGCGGCAGTCTGCGACGCATCCAGGCCGGCCGACGCGACGGCTTCTACCGTGGTCCGACAGCACTGCTGCTCGTCGCCGAGATGACACGGGGCGGCGGACTACTGCAGATGGTCGATCTGGAGCGCTACGAAGCGCGGGAGCGCACGCCGATTCGGGGCTCCTATCACGGCTACGAGATCATCGGCATGCCGCCACCCAGTTCGGGCGGGGTCGCCGTTGTGACGATGCTCAACATTCTCGCCGGCTACGATCTTGCCGCCATGGGTCACAACACGCCGGGCTACATTCACCACCTGGCAGAGGCCATGCGCCGTGCCTTTCGCGACCGCGCCCGCTGGCTCGCCGATACGGATGTTGTTGATGTCCCGCTACACATGTTGACAAGCCAGGAACATGCCGCTCACCTGCGCCAGGATCTCGACTCACGTTCCGCCTCCGTGTCGGCCCCCGGAGATCTGACGCTGCCGTATGAAAGTCCGGAGACGACACACTACAGTGTCGTCGACAGCGACGGCATGGCCGTTGCCGTGACCTACACCCTGGAGGCGGCCTACGGCTCCGGCATCGTCGTGCCCGGCGCCGGCTTCCTGCTCAACAACCAGATGGGTGATTTCAACGCTGTGCGGGGCCATACCGACGAATTCGGCCTGATCGGGACGGAGCCGAATCTGGCGCGGCCCTCTCAGCGCATGCTGTCCTCCATGTCACCAACCATCCTGGCGAAAGACGGTCACCTGGTTGCCGTCACCGGCAGTCCCGGGGGCCGGACCATCATCAACACCGTCCTGCAGGTCCTGTTGAATCTGATCGATTTTGACATGGGCATCGAAGCGGCCGTTGCCGCCGCCCGGGTACACCACCAGTGGCTCCCGGACCGGCTCCGCCTCGAGGCGGAGCGGTTCGACAGCGGCACGGTGGCTGCGCTTCAAGACATGGGACACATGGTTCAAGCCGCTGGCCGTCAGGGCCTGGCCCACTCCATCGGCATCGATCCTGACACGGGTGCACGCGTCGGTGCCGCCGATCCCCGCAATGCCGACGCTGGCGCTCGCGGCGACTGAGACCGGGGCCCAGACACGAACGGGGGGTCCCGCATGGCGGCACCCGCCGAAAAACGGCGCCTGTGGAACGAGCCTAGCGGTTCTGCTCCATGGGGGGCTCCGAGTTGGCCTTCTCGAGCTCTTCATTCACGCGCTGAGCCTCGGCCTCCATCTCACGCATGTGCTCCGCCATGCGCTGCTGCTCCTGGCGCATCTGTGCAAGCTGCTCGCGGATGCGATCGCGGCGATGGTTCATCTCCTCCATGCGACGCATGCGCTGTTCCTGGTGCACACGATGCAGTTCCTCCTGGAGACGCCGGACCTGTTCGCCCGCGGCGCCATCCATGGTGCCGTCCATGGGCGGCCGGTTCATGCCATCCGGGCGACCCATGCCGTCGTCCATGCCATTCATGTGCGGCGGCGGGTGCACCCAACCGGAAAGTTCATCGGCACTGAGCTCACCGTTGCCGTTCTGATCCATCATCTGAAAGAAGCCTTTGAACAGCGGCTCGACGATGTGATATGGATCGTCCGACATTTCCATGCCCGCGGGCTTGTCGACGCCGGGTGGTGGCATCAGGACCAGCATCGGCGGCGGGCCGTCGCCGCGGTGCTCGCCCATTCCGGCGTTCCGCTGAGCCGTGCCGGCGACTGCACCCAGCAGCACCAGGCAGGTGGCAAGGGACAGGGTGCGGTTGAATCGAATCATCGTGCTTCTCCGTGGAAGGGCTGCACAAGCCGGGAACGGGTTGGGACAACTCTGGCGCATATAATACATCCGGACAGGGCGGGAAGCTGTGTGATATATCACATTTTTTTCCACCCATCTTGCCTTCACGCTCGCTGGCATGCCACTTTGGGAGTCCTTGTTCTCTACCCGCACAGGAGCTGCAGCCATGGCCTTTTCATACTGCCTCAATACCAGCACGATCCGCAGGGACGGGACAACCGTGCTGGACATGATCAACACCGCTGCCGATGCCGGCTACGACGGCATCGAGCCCTGGGTACGGGAACTCGACGACTGGGTCGAACAGGGCGGCACGCTGCATCAGGTGCGGGACCTGGCCGAGAAAAGGGGCATCGACATCGTCAATCTGATCGGCTTCCCGGAGTGGGCCGTACCCGAAGAGGATCGTCGAGCCCGGGGCCTGGTGGAGGCGGCGCGCTGCTTCGAAATGGCGCGGCAGTTGCACTGCCCCTATGTCGCCGCGCCCCCCATCGGCATCCATGACCGTCAGGTCGAATTGCTGCCGGTCGCCGAGCGCTTCGCCGCACTGGTGGATCTTGCCGACAAGTCAGGTGTGAAGCCCCTGCTCGAATACTGGGGGATCGCCAGGACTCTGGGGCGCACGGGTGAGGTCCTGCTGGTGGCCGCCGAGTGCGGGCGCCCCGGCGTGGAGATGCTCGCCGATGTCTTCCACATGTACAAAGGCAGCGGCCATCACTGCGGCTTCGAGCACTTCGGTGTCGGGCGCCTGGGCCTGGTGCATGTGAACGACATTCCAGCCACGCCGGGACGCGCCGACGTGACCGATGCGGACCGCGTCTATCCCGGGGACGGCCTGGCGCCGTGGAAGGATATCGTCGCCTCCCTGCATCGCATCGGCTTCGACGGGATGTTGTCGCTGGAGTTGTTCAACGAGAGTTATTGGGCGCAGGGACCGGAGACCGTCGCCCGCGAGGGGCTGATGAAACTCAGGCGCTGCGTGGCGAGCGTGTAACATGACACACATCATCGCCGATCTGCCCGTTGAACAGATGCCATCCTGGGCCCTGTGGCAGCGCCACCTGCTCGGTTCCATGGATGGGGTCGTGCAACCGTACCTCGACCACTTCACCGGCGACAATGGTGAGTTCATCTGGGACGACGCCTGGGGGGGTGGCTCGCCGGACGATTACTTCGAGCCCTTCTTCAACTGGCCTCTCGTCTATCTCATGGGTGGCAGCGACCGGCTGCTGTCACTGGCGGAGCGCCAGTTCGAGGCGGTGACGGGCCAGTTGATGCGTCTGCAGTCCTATCACAAGGAGTACGGTTTCCACGAAGATCAGATGCACCAGTCGGAGGCCGACATCCTGTTCTACCACCTCTGCCTCGCAAGACCCGGCGGCGATCGGCAACTGGAGCGGGCTCGACGTTTCGCCGGCTTCTACCTCAACGAGGACCCCGACGCGATCAACTACGACGCCGAGCGCCGGATCGTACTGTCCGGGCTCAATGGCAGCAAGGGTGCCATCGTTGCCGATGGCTCGGGCGGGCGTCCGTACAACCCCGTGGGCACGACGATGGAGCCCTATGGACTGCCCTTCTTCGATCTGCCCGGGATCGAGCGGGTGCAGGATCTGGCGGACCCCGCCAAGGCGCGCCGCATGGGCCTGGCCATGCAGGAACGCTGGCAGGCGGGGGATGCGCCGGCGAACCTCGCCATCACTTCGATGATGACCAATGCCTTCCTGCTGACGCAGGAGGAGAAGTACCGGGACTGGGTCGTTGAGTACACCGACGCCTGGCTCGGGCGGGCCCGGGACAATGGCGGCCTGCTGCCCGACCAGATCGGCCCCTCCGGCAAGGTCGGCGAATTCGTCGGTGGCAAGTGGTACGGCGGTCGTTATGGCTGGACCTTCCCCCACGGCTTTCTCACCATGCACTTCGCCACGGTGGATGCCGGCGCCAACGCCTACCTGCTCACTCGTGACGAGAAGTATCTCGATCTGCCCCGCCAGCAGATGGACCGCATTCTCGAACTGGGCCAGATGCGTGATCCGCGCCACGAACACATGAGCGTCGGCGCCAACTGGCAGCAGCAACTGGCGACGATCCCACCGGGTGAGAAGACCTTCCTCGTCCCCTATCGGTATGGGGATGCGGGATGGTTCGACTGGATGCCGATGAGTGCCCTCTACCCCGTGTACCTGTGGCACCTGTCCATGCGTGATGACGACTGGGAGCGCGTGCAACGGTTGCAGCAGGCGGAGGCCAACGACTGGAACGAGGTCCACTCCCTCCGCGACAAGCAGGATTCCGGTCACGAACAGCCCTGGGTGCAGTACCTCGCCGGCGACAACCCGGACTACCCCGAGCGCATCCAGCAGGCCAGCCACCAGCAACTGTGTCGACGGATGGCTCAGGTGCGCGCCGATCAGGATGTCGGCACGTGCCACCACATCCACCACTGGCAATGGGGCAACCCCGTCACTTCGGAGGCGCTGATCCAACTGACACTGGGTGCGCCGCAGCCGATCTACAACGGTGGCCTGCTGCACGCCCGGCTGCGTTACTTCGATATGGATCGGCGCCGCGCCGGCCTGCCGCTGGACGTTGCGGCGCTTGTGGAAACGCTGGCGGCGGATCGCACCGTCGTGCGCCTCATCAACACCAGCGCCACCGCTACCCGCACGCTCCTGTTGCAGGCCGGTGCCTTCGGTGAGCATCGCTTTACGGGTGTCAGGTACGAGACGCGCACAAGCAAGTGGCCCGGTGATCTGGGTGGGTATGCCGGCACCTACTGCGCCGAACCCGTCACACGGCAGGCACATACGCTGGCCCTCAGCGACGGCCGGCTGCAGGTGGAGTTGCCACCAGCCATGGAGGTCCGTCTCGATCTGGCGACGCAGCGCTACGTCAACGAACCTTCCTACGCGACGCCGCTGTGATGGCGTATTGAAAACACGAAGGACC
>JAQCJA010000263.1 GCA_027593305.1 bacterium | reverse complement strand
ATTGGGCTTTTTCGTAGGAAGACGAGCATGACATCGGCACCTGTCACTATCACCCCAGTGCGCCCGATCGTGGCCATTGTCGGGAGGCCCAACGTCGGCAAGTCGACGTTCTTCAATCGGGTCACCGGCACAAGGCAGGCAATCACCGACGATCGACCCGGGGTTACGCGAGACCGGATTCACGCCATTGCCGAGTGGTGCGGCCATCGCTTCACTCTGGTCGACACGGGCGGATACATTCCCGGATCTGATGATGAGATCGAAGGTGGCATCCGGCGCCAGGCTGAGCATGCCCTTGAGGAGGCAGATCTCGTCCTGTTCCTTGTGGACGCCACCGACGGCGTGACCGGCGACGACCAGGACGTGGCAGACCTGCTGCGACGACGCAATGCGCCCTGCATGCTGGTGGTCAACAAGGTTGATCACCCGGAGGTAGAGCGCTACAATCTCGCTGAATACTATACGCTTGGGCTGGGTGAGCCCTATGTTGTTTCTGCCGCTACAGGTCGGCGTTCCGGGGATCTGCTGGATGCCATCGTGGCTCGCTTCGAACACCTCGATGCGGCGCCCCCTGCGGACGCAGAGGTGGTCCGTATTGTACTTGCAGGTCGACCAAATGTCGGCAAGTCGACACTGATCAACAGGTTGTCCGGTCAGGAAGTATCACTGGTTCACGATGAGCCAGGTACCACTCGGGATGCCACAGACGTAACCCTGGACGCCGGGGGCCGGCGCTTTGTACTCGTGGATACAGCCGGGATGAGGCGGCGGGCCAAGGTCGAGGATCCCATTGAATACTACAGCAATCTGCGGGCCTCCTATAGTATCGAACGATGCGACGTTGTCGTTGTCCTGCTCGATGCTCTCGAGGGCGCTACGGCCCAGGACGCCCGGATCATCGGCCACGCGATGGAAATGGGCAAGGGAATCGTCATTGCGGTCAACAAATGGGATCTGATGAAGAATCGTGAAGATCCGGTAGGCATTGATACCTACCGTGATGAAATGCGACACCGCTATCCATTTGTGAGCAACTACCCGATCCTGGTTCTTTCTGCTCTTACCGGCAGCCGTGCCTCGCGGTGCCTCGAAGAAGCGGCGAAAGTGCACGATCGTGCTCGTGCACGGATTTCCACGTCTCGGTTGAATCGCTGGATTGAAGAGGCGACCAAACGCTTGCCGCCAACGGGGAATGGCAGGGACATCCGTGTGCACTATGTCACGCAGAGCGGCGAATCGCCGCCGACGTTCCTGATTTTCGCGACGCGCCCCGATCTCGTGTCGGAGGCATACAAGAAGCATCTCGAACGCAGTCTCCGTGAGTCTTTCGACTTCGAGGGTACCCCACTGCGCCTGCACTGGCGCCATAGTCGTTCCCGAAGCGCTCCCGGTGGGCGTGCCGAGGCGTAGAGGAGAGGATTGGGGTTTTGCCGAACGCACTGGGCACGAAGCTGTACTACAGCATTGGCGAGGTCGCGGAGCTGACCGAGTTGGCGCCGTACACTTTACGTGCCTGGGAAAGTGAATTCGTCTGCCTGCGCCCCAAGCGGGTTCGCGGCAAGAATCGGGCCTATCGGGAACGTGATATCGCGATCATTCTGTTGATTCGTCGTTTGCTGCACGAGGAACGTTACTCGACCCGGGGAGCCCAACAGAGGCTGCGCAACGAGCCCGAACTGATCCGTGGGGCCATTGCATATGTTGCGCGCATGGTGGCAGTTGATCCACCCTCGCTGGAGGAGCTGACTGCCGCCGGTCTGGGACAGGAGATCGTCCAGGAATCACCCCGATTGCCGCGACCAGACGTTCAGGTGCAGGCTGCAGCCGTCGATTCCATCGACGCCAGTGCCAGTTCGGCTCCGGATAGAGCGCTCCTGAAAGCGGTCCGCAAGGAACTCGGTGAGATTCTGCAGATTCTTCGGTAACTAATTGTTTGCGAAGGAGTTGTCCGGTGTGCTGCTGGCCAGCGATGTCCCGTATCTTGCTCAAATTCACATATGGCGCTATCTTTGAAGACTTTAGTGGGCTCCGATGGAGCCCTTTTTGTTAAGGGGAGCCTTTTATTGAGCAGGAAGGCCACAAGCCGTGGGTGATGTCGATCCCGAGCGATTGCGCCGAGACATTGCCGATCTTGCCGGCCCCGTCGTCAGTGACCACGGGGCCGAGTTGGTAGATGTAGAGGTTTCAGGCAAGGGTACATACAGTGTTCGCCTGCTTGTGCACCACGAAAGTGGCGTGAACCTTGACCTGTGCACGGAGATCGCCAGAGAAGTTTCTGATCTGTTCGACGTGGAAGACCCGGTTCCCGGCCGGTATCGACTTGAGGTTACCTCGCCGGGACTCGACAGGCCCCTGAGCACTGATGGGGACTTTGGTCGTGCTCTGGGGCGGTTGCTGAAGGTAGTGACGGTGCGCGGACGCACTGAGACGGGCAGATTGTTGAGTTTCACAGATGTATCGATCGTGCTGGCCGGCAATGGAGACCAGCAGAACGTCGTCGACCGCGGTGACATCGCAAAGGCCACAGTCGAAGTAGAGTTTTAGCCGCTCGTGGTCGAGCCCTGCAGGAATGGGCCACGCAAGAAGTCGAATTTCTGAATGCCAGGAACGGGATGACCAACCTGAACATCATTGAAGCGCTGGGCCAAATTGCCCGCGAGAAGAATGTGGACCGTGAGATGGTCATTGAGACCCTTACGGATGCGCTCATCTCAGCGGCGAAGAAGCGCTATGGCAATGCCGACAATTTCGAAGTACGGATCGACGCAGACAGTGGACAGATGACGGTTCTGGCACGAAAGACCGTTGTCGAGGAAGTCACGGAACCGGAGACGGAGATCGACGTCGATGCAGCTCGGCTCATCGACACCCAGGCGCAGTTGGGCGCTGTGGTCTTTGTAGAACTGAACCTGGCCGACTTTGGGCGCAACGCCATCCAGACGGCGAAGCAGATCCTCATCCAGCGCGTCCGGGAAGCTGAGCGGGAGCGGATCTACGAGGAGTTCGCCGGCCGTATTGCCCAGGTGGATTCCGGTGTTGTGCAACAAATTAGCCACGGCGACATCATCATGAATCTCGGCCGCGCCGAAGCGGCAATCCCGCTGAAGGAACAGATTCGGCGCGAGCGCTATCGTCAGGGTGACACTGTGCGGGGCTATATTTTTGAAGTCCTCAAGTCGGCCCGTGGCCCACAGGTCCTGTTGTCGCGAACGCATCCGGAACTGTTACGCAAGCTGTTCGCCACCGAGGTCCCGGAGATCGCCGAAGGTATCGTCCAGATCCACGCTGTTGCGCGTGAGCCCGGCGAACGAGCCAAGATCGCGGTGAGTTCCAGTGATGAACGCGTAGATCCCGTGGGCGCGTGCGTTGGCGTCAAGGGCTCGCGAGTGCAGGCGATCGTCCGTGAACTGTCCGGTGAGAGGATCGATATCGTACCGTATATCGACGAGGCTGACATCTTCATCGCGCGCGCCTTGAGTCCGGCAACCGTATCGCGTGTCATCACCGACGAACGTCGACATCATGCTCAGGTTATTGTCGACGAATCGCAGCTTTCGCTGGCTATCGGCAAGTCGGGTCAGAATTCTCGCCTCGCTGTGCAACTCACCGGGTGGGGCCTGGATATCATCACCGATGAGGAGTACCAGCGACGGCTGCGTCGACTTGAAGACAGCAAGGTCGAGTTGCGCCGTCTCGAAGGTGTGAGCGAGTTGATTTCGTTGAGTCTTGCCACCTCCGGCTTCATCTCCATCCGCAGCATCGCTGAGGCTGAGGTGGATATGCTGCGCACGGTCCCTGGTATTGAAGGGCAGGCCGATGCGGCCCTGTTGAGAGGGCGCGCGATTGCCTATGTGGAACGGGCAGAAGCACGAGGCGAAGTGCTCAGACCGGCGACCTTGGATGAGTTGGAGACTGAGGAGCGTGCTGCCGCCAAGGTGCGGGCGGCCCAGTCGGCAGCCGAGGATGCCGCCGCCGAAGCTGCACAGGTCGCCGCGGATGCAGCAGAAGCAGCAGCAGCAGCAGTTATTGTTGCGCCAGAAACAGAATCAGTAGATGGGGCTGAGCCGGCCGTTGCAGTCGGCGCGGACGAGAATAGTGGTGTCGGCGACGGGATTGTTGCATCTGCAGAAGATGTGACGTCCATCGGCGACGCTGCGACCGACGCGGGTGCGTCGGATGCCGCTGCGCCGGCGGACGACACCGAGAGCGAAAGCGCCGCCTGATCGAAGTCCAACCAGGGAAGCACACGTGGAAAAGCGCAGAGTCTACCAGGTAGCCAAGGAAAAGAAGCTCTCCAGTGATGCCCTAATCTCCATGTTGAAGGGGATGGGGCACGACGTCAAGAGCCATATGAGTGTGGTCACTCCCGATATGCTTGGGGCCATCACGAAGAAGATCGACGACGAGAAGAAATCTTCGGTCGAAGAAGTGCAGCGGCAGAAGGTCAAGGAGACCCAGCGCCGCGCTGAAGAACGTGCATCCCGACAGCCGACTCAGGCGAAAGCACCTGCCGCCCGTCCTGCGCGTCGCAAGGTAGACCCACCCTCTCGTCCAGGTGCGCCACCGCCTGCGGCCGCTCCTGCGGGCACGGTTGGTGGCGCCGAGGAGAGCCGGAGGCGCACGAAGCATCGGGGCGGCAAGGTCAACGAAGAGATGCTCAATGAACTCCGTGATACGCACAACGAGCGGCCCACGGACAAACCAGCTGCCACACCCGTCGCGACGCCTGCTGACGTCAGTGGTCGTTGGCGCACGGGCGCCGCGGGAAGCGGTAGCGGGAGCGGCGGCGGGAGTTCTGCAGGACGCCAGCGGCGCCGGAAGCCGGTCGATTCGCAGGCTGTGCAGGACAGCGTTCGCAAGACCTTAAGTCAGATCAGTGAGGGCCGTACCCGTCGACGCTATGATCGCAAAGCCGGCGAAGAAGGGGACGAGACGGTTGGCGCCGGGCAGGAGCAGCAGATCCTGCATGTCCGTGAATACTCCACCGTTGGCGAGCTTGCCGAAGCCATGCATGTTCGTTCCGCTGAGGTCATGGCGACATGTCTGCAGTTGGGCGTGATGGTAACGATCAACCAGCGTCTCGACATGGATATCATGGTTACCGTTGCCGATGAATTCGGTTTCGACCTGCGGGCTCTTGAAACGGCTGAAGAAGAGGACGACGCTGACTATGATGACGGCCTTTTCGAACAGGAAGACGTGGGCGAGGCAGCGCCGCGCCCGCCTGTCGTTACCGTCATGGGCCATGTCGACCACGGCAAGACGTCGTTGCTTGACTATCTCCGCAAGGCCAATGTGGTCAGCGGCGAGCACGGTGGCATCACCCAGCATATTGGTGCGTATTCGGTGAAGGTGGGCGACGGGAAGATGGTTACGTTCCTCGACACCCCGGGGCATGCAGCATTCACGGCAATGCGTGCGCGTGGTGCCCGCGTGACGGACCTAGTCATTCTCATCGCCGCCGCCGACGACAATATCATGCCGCAGACCCTTGAGGCGATTCATCATGCGAAAGCCGCCAGGGTGCCCATCATCGTAGCCATCAACAAATGTGATCTGCCAACAGCAGACCCGGCTCGCATCAAGCGTGAACTCGCCCAGCACGATGTACTCGTCGAAGAATGGGGTGGCAAAGTATCCTGCGTCGAGATCTCGGCGACGCGTGGAACCGGAGTGGACGCTCTGCTCGAGGCCGTCCTTCTGGAAGCCGAGGTTCTTGAACTGACAGCCCATCCCGAAAAGCGTGCGCGTGGTTCGATCATCGAAGGACAACTCGACAAGGGCCGAGGTCCGGTGGCAACCGTGCTTGTGCAGGACGGCACACTGCGCGTCGGTGATCCCTTTGTCACCGGGATGTACGGCGGTCGCGTGCGGGCGCTGATGGATGAGTCCGGCAAGCGGGTCAAGGAAGTGGGCCCCGGGTGCCCCGTGCAGGTTCTGGGCTTGAGTGGTGTGCCGCAGGCGGGTGACTCCTTTACAGTTGTCGATACAGAGCGCGATGCCAAGACGATCGTCGGGCGCCGGCAGCAGGTGAAACGTGAGCAGAATGCGCGGCGTCGGGCCGTTACTCTCGGCGACTTGCAGCATATGATTCAGGAGGGCCGGATCACGGATCTCAACGTTGTCGTCAAGGGCGATGTCGATGGGTCAGTTGAAGCGATCACGCAGGAATTGGGCAGCATCATCCACGAAGAGGTACGGATTCGTGTGATTCACGCCGCTGTGGGACCCGTTTCTGAGTCTGATGTTCTTCTGGCCTCTGCTTCGGACGCGGTGGTTGTCGCCTTTCAGGTGCCGATTGAGAGTTCCGCACGTGTCATGGCAGCCGACAGTGGTGTCGAGATTCGCGAATACAGCATCATCTATCAGATCATCGAAGAGCTTCGCGCCGCGCTGTCCGGTATGCTGACTCCGAGTCTTGAGGAGCGTATTATCGGCACGATCGAGGTGCGGCAGATGTTTTCCTCGTCACGTTCGGGGGCCATTGCCGGCAGCATCGTACGGGACGGCAAGGTCATGCGCAACAACAAGGTGCGCCTGCGACGTGACGGTGAGATTGTGTGGGAGGGGCAGATCGCCTCACTGCGTCGCTTCAAGGATGACGTCCGCGAGGTCCTGGAGGGTTTTGAGTGCGGCGTGTCCCTGGAGGGTCGCAGCGATGTCATCGAAGGCGACCTGATCGAAGCGATCGAGATTATCGAGACTGCGCGTTCGCTCTAGTCGT
>JAQCJA010000262.1 GCA_027593305.1 bacterium | reverse complement strand
CTTCACCCTGCTCAGTAAACTACAGAAGGCAAGTGTCTCACCTCATATTGGCAGATAGGGGGGGACACGCATGGTGTGATTGGCCATTGTCTGTGGGACAGCGCTACTTTGCCAGCGACAGAGCCTTTGAGGAACAATCATGCTGACGCAACTATAGTTGCATTGAGAGGACTTGTGGATTCCGACACGATGGGTGTGGTGAGATGAGCGCGATTCAGGCATGGCTCTTCGATCTGGGCAACGTTGTCATAGGGATTGATTTCGACCGGGCCATGGCACACTGGGCCGCAGCGGCCAGACGGGATGCCGCCGATCTGAGGCAGCGGTTCCACTTCGATGAGTCCTATGAGCGTCACGAGCGTGGCCAGATCGATGCTTCGCAGTATTTTGCCTCCCTGCGCTCGCTGCTTGCCGTCGACCTGTCCGATGAGCAGTTCGCCACGGGATGGAATGCGATCTACACCGGACTCATTCACGAGGTGGCAGATCTGTTGCCGGCACTGGCCCGCAGTCTCCCGCTCTACGCCTTTACCAATACGAACGTCACTCACCACAGAGCCTGGGCAACACTGTATGCGCCCGTCCTGCAATCCTTCGAGCAGGTCTTTCTGTCCTGCAGCCTGGGGCTGCGCAAACCCGACGTTGAGGCCTTTGCCGCTGTCGCTGAGCGCATCGGTGTACCGGCGGAAGGGATCCTGTTCTTTGACGACACCGAGGAGAACGTCGCTGGCGCACGGGCCGCAGGTATGGCCGCCGTCTGGGTGCGCTCGCCGCAGGATGTGGTCGATGCCGTCACACCCTGCCTGGTGACAAGCCCATGAGGGGCGCCTGTTCTGCAGCGGCCAGGTGGGTGATCGTGCTGATACTGGCTGGGTGCGCTGCCCCGGCAACGCGGCCCCACAGCGGCGGCGTACCGCCGGCCTTCGCCGTTGAGCGCGACAAGGATGTGGTCTGCGTTGTCGAGAAACTGCCCAATTACCTCGCGCATCTGACGGCCGTCGCCGGGCTGCCGTGGCGCACGAAATACGCCGACACATGGGGGCAGACCGTCGATCTCGAGAGTCATCAGATTCTCCAGCGGCACGCCCCGATGCTGCAATGGGGCTACGGTGTCACCGGCGATCTGGCCCCGTTTTTCGTGCTCTTGCCCGCCTACCTTCCCCTGAGTGACGAATTCGATCTGTCTGAGTACCTGCGTGCGCTGGATGAAGCCATGCGTCGTCGGCGGTATGACCCCATCCGCGACCTGTATCCGAAGGAGCAGGCACGCCTGTCGTGGTGGCTGTTCGATTTCGAAGGGTTCTTCTACAGCCGGTCACAGGTGTATGAGACCTACCTGCGTGCCGTACGCCAGCTCGTCCATGTATTCGAGCACAACTACCAGGCATGGGAAGAGGATG
Source organism: bacterium (assembly GCA_027593305.1). GTDB lineage: Bacteria > Latescibacterota > UBA2968 > UBA8231 > UBA8231 > UBA8231. The sequence goes on along the minus strand of JAQCJA010000262.1, from coordinate 5,380 downwards.
TCTGGCGCAATGTCGAACAGGATCTGGATCTCACTGCGGATGAGATGAATGGCAGGCTCTGGTCTCTGGATCTGCTGGATGCGTGGGAGGACTTGACCGGTGAACGGTTCCGCGGCAGGCGCTACGAGGTCCTACTGACGGCCGCGCCCGCAGGCACGGGGATTACCAGCATTGGCTATCACCGCAGCCTGCTGTCGGCCGACATGGATCTCGAACGCATGCTGGGACTCATCGTCCATGAAGTTGGTACGCACCTGCTGGTGGGGCTCTACCAGGAAATGTCGAACCGGGATCTTGCTGCCGGTGAGATGGACTGGACGACGTACGCTGCCTACGCTGGCCTGACCGCGTACTACACCCGCTTGATCCTGCCCGAATTCGAGACGGAAATCGAGAACGATGTCGAGGTCTTCGTCGGCATCTACCGCCAGTTGGCTGACGTAGAACCGGAGGCCGGTGCGCGCCGCCTGATGGAGCGGGCGCTGATCGTGAAGCGCTCCGGCTGGTAATCCTTGCCATGCGGCGCAACCTGCTGCTGACACTCACGGGATTGATCCTTATGCAAACGACGACCCAGGCTCAGGGCAACGCAGACCGCATCCAGCCCTGGCCCGAAAATCCGCGCTTCTGGCAGTATCATGGTGAGCCGGTCTGGCTGCTGGGCGGCACGGTGAAGGACAATCTGTTCCAGATCCCCGATCTCGAAGCGCACCTGGATCTGCTGTTGGCCGCAGGTGGCAACTATATCCGCAACACCATGTCGGATCGGCCTGATCGAGGCTTCGAGATCAAGGCGTACGCCATGGACGACGCCGGGCGTTACGACCTGACTCGCTGGAACGAGGCGTACTGGCAGCGTTTTGAGCGGATGCTGCAGCTGACGGCGGCACGTGGCATCATCGTGCAGATCGAGTTATGGGATCGTTTCGATCACAGCCAGGGCAATTGGCAGGCAGACCCGTTTCATCCGAAGAACAACGTCAACTACAGCCACGAGACATCCTTGCTGGCCGCCGAGTATCCCGACCATCCAGGTGCCAATCGGCAGCCCTTCTTCTACACGGTACCGGACCTGCGGGACAACCGGATTGTGCTGGAATTCCAGCACGCCTTCATCGACAAAGTGCTGTCGATCTCCCTGCCATTTGATCATGTCCTCTACTGCATGGATAACGAAACTTCAGGGGACCCGGCCTGGGGACGCTACTGGGCTCACTACGTCCGGGCGCGGGCGGCCCGTGCCGGTATCGAGGTGCACATGACCAAAATGTGGGACAACTGGGATGTGCGCCACGAGACCCACCGGCCAACGTTTGATCACGCTGAACTCTATTCGTTCGTCGATATCGCGCAGAACTCACACAACCCCGGCGAGACGAACTGGGATCGGGCCCAGTGGGTGCGCGCCTATCTGACTGATCATCCGCGACCCATGAACTCGACCAAGATTTACGGCGCGGACACGTCCAAGTGGATGGATCGAGGCATCGACACAGAACACGCCCAGCAGACCTTCTGGCGCAACCTCATTGGCGGGTTCGCTTCCAGTCGCTTTCACCGGCCCCCTTCCGGTCTCGGGCTGAGTGATCTGGCGCAAGCCAATCTGCGCAGCGCACGCCTGCTGGCATCCCGCTTTGATGTGTTTCATGCCGAACTCGATGCGGAACACCACCTGCTGCACGATCGCAGTACGAACGAAGCCTACCTGACCCGCGTGCCGGGTCGCCAGTATGCCGTCTACTTCCCCCAGGGCGGCAAGGTCGGTCTGGATCTGATCGGCGTCGCCGGCGGGCCCTGGGACGTGGCGCTTCTTGATATCGCCGCCAGTCGCTGGGTTGAAGGTGCTGCGGGTTCAACTGCCGGCGGCGCCGTGATTGCTTTGCTGACGCCGCCGGGTCCCCATGTCGTCGTCGTCACTCTGGCGGGATCGTGAGTCCGCACATGGACCGACCGAACATCCTGTGGACCTCTCTGGAGGATACCAGTCCGCGCTTCGGCTGTTACGGGGACGAGGTAGCGCGCATGCCCAACATCGATCGCCTTGCCGCAGCCGGGTGAATCTATCCGCGGGCCTTTTCTGTTGCCGGTGTATGCGCCCCGAGTCGGTCGGCCATCATTACCGGCATGTATCCGACGTCGATCGGGACGCATCACATGCGTACGACATACACCATACATGCGTACGACACACACCGTGGAACCCGAACGACCGCTGCCCTACTCGGCCTGTCCGCCACCCCACGTGAAATGTTTCAACTCCAGCCCATCCTGGAGCGCCTGCGCCAGGCACTGAGCCGCTGGCAGGCGGACGTGGGGGATCTGGGTGACATCGCCGAGGAAGAGATGGTACGCCGCTGGTGGCCCGACGGTGTTCAGCCGGTTACGGCGGCAGTGTCTTTCGCGCCCATTGCGGCGACGGCAATGGGACTCGAGCTGCTGTCCGGTGGATCGTCCGGTGGATCGTCCGGTGGATCGTCCGGTGGATCGTTCCCGCATCCCTGTCGACTGCAATTGCACTGCCCGACACAGGGCGCCTCGCTGGCGTATGCTACAGACCGGGATCCAGCTGATCGCTGGCGCCTGTATGGCGAGCCCGTCCCCCTGTCCACGGGGGTGACAACGGTGCGGGCCCGTGCCGTGCGCATCCGCTGCGCCGACAGCGAGGTGACAGAGGCGTGTTTCACCGTCGAAGAAAGTTTCTCTTGACATGTGGTCACCTTTCAGTGGACTGTATCAGTGTGTCAATAAACCGACACACTAATCCAGACAGCTGGAGAGGGATTGATATCATGGACAGGGGCTTTACGAAAGATCAGGTGGAACGCGTTGCGCGTATCTATCACAGCGTCAACGACGCCAGTCGTGCCATGGGGATCACGCCGCGGAGCTTCAGCCGGCTGTGTCGGAAGTACGACCTCGACACGCCGTGGGCCCGCAAGAGGCGGTCCCGTGAAGAGGCAGTGAGCAGCTGATCCCAGCCGCTTCAGTAGATGGCAGAAACCTCCCTGCATTTCCGACTCGACCCAACTCGGGCAGAGCCCCTCTACGCGCAAATCCAGATGCAGATCAAGTACCTGCTTGCCAGTGGTGGACTGCGCACCGACGATGAACTACCGTCGGTGCGCGCCATGGCCGAGACATACCTGATCAATCCCAATACGGTGGTGCGGGCCTATGCAGAACTGGAGCGGGAGGGACTGGTCTACAAGAAGCGCGGTACAGGAACCTTTGTCTCGCAGGCCGCGGCGGACATGGCGGCCGCCGAGAAACAACGCATCGTGGCCCGGCGCCTGCAGGAGGCGATTCATGAGGGGCGGGCCCTGGGTCTGACGGACACGCAGTTGCGTCAGGTTTTCTCCAGCCAATTGCACGAGCCGGACTCAGGGGGAGACTAGCCTATGTCCGAAGTAGTCATCCGGATCGAAGATCTCATACATCGCTACGGCAATACGACGGCGGTGGATGGACTCAATCTCACAGTGGAGCGAGGCCGGATCTTCGGTTTCCTCGGGCGCAACGGCGCCGGCAAGACGACGACCATCAAGGCTCTGCTCGGGCTGCAGCGACCGACCAGAGGCAGTGTGCGAGTCCTGGGGTTCGATCCGGTCAAGGATGGCCTGGCTCTGCGGCAACGCATTGGCTACGTCGCCGAGACGCCCCAGCTCTACGGCTGGATGCGGGTGCGGGAACTGGTGGGCTTCACGGCCACGTTCTACGCGCACTGGAACGACAAGCACGTGGCCGACCTGCTCGATCAGTTCGGCCTGGATCCTGAGCGCAAGGTGAAGAACCTGTCCCGGGGCATGGGCGCACAACTGGCGCTGGTGCTGGCCATGGGTCATGACCCGGAACTGTTGATTCTCGACGAACCGGCGACGGGCCTGGATGTGCTCGTGCGACGCGACTTTCTCGAGAGCATCGTGCAGGTCATTCAGCAGGAGGGGCGCACGGTCCTGCTGTCCTCGCATATGGTGCACGAAGTGGAGAGAGTGGCCGACCGTGTTGCAGTGATCGAGGCGGGCAGACTGCTTGCCTGTGAGGACACCGACACTTTCAAAGGGCGGGTAAAGAAAGTTCTGGTGCGGCTGGCAGACGACAATGATGCAGGTCTGCGTGGTGTTGAGGGTGTCGGTGAGATCGAGGGCACAGGTGATCGGCGTCTCGTCACCATCGCCGGGTACGATGAGGCCCGTCGACAGGCCTTGCAGGCTGCGGGTGCAGAGATCGTCGACGTCGTCGACATGAGTCTGGAGGAAAGCTTCGTCGAACTGGTTCGTCCCCACGCGCGTCGGCTGGGGGGGGCCTGCGATGAGAGCACTCTTGTGGAAGGAAGTACACGAGAACGCCTACAAGGTCGCCACCGGTCTGGGCGTCGTGCTTCTCGTGCACGCGTTGCGGCAACTGGATCACTTCAACAGAAATTTCGCTGCCGACGCCGATGGTTGGGCGATGGCGATCGGCGGCCTGTGTGCCGGCGTGCTGGCAATGGACGTTGTTGCCGGGGAGCGCAGTCGGGGCACGCTCGAATTCCTGCTTGTCCGGCCGACGACCATCGGTCGCATTCTGCTGGCCAAGTTCCTCGTGGGCGCAATGGGCCTGTTGCTCGTGATCGGTGCCTTCTGGGCGATGGTCTACGCCACCCCTATTGCACCGGTGTCTCTATGGCAGGGGGACGTACCCCAACTGCTGCACGATGTGTCCTGGCCGGCCATGGTCTACGCCTGGTACCTGCCGATGCTCGTTCTCTACGCCACGGTGTTCGCCACCTCGGCGGCGACGGACAACCCGGCGGAGGCGGCCGGGGCGGGAGCCGTCGTGGCCCTTGTGGCCCTCATGTTTTTCATGCTGGCCCACTTTCTGTTCCCCGAAATCGAGCACCGCTTCACGGCTCCGGCGGATCTGCTGAATCTGCCATTCAGCACAGACGGCAGGCTGCTGCAGGTCGCCACCCACGCGGGCCCCATTTTGCGCCGCACGCTGCTGGCGGGAAGCCTCATTGGGCTCGCACTGGTCACATCAACTCTCATGCTGACACGGTATCGGCAGTTTTCGCTCAGCAGACGCAGTCTTGTCGTCAGCGCCTTCGTGCTGGTGACGCTGTTGATGACGCTGCCCCGGCTCATGCCGGACCGAAACAAGCCGATCCATCCCATAGCAACGGTGACGGTTGGTACGCCGGCGACGGCGATGGCACTCGACGGCGACCGTGCCTATGTGCTGAAGGGGGACAGCCTGCTGGTTCTGGATATCACAACCGGTCTGCAGCCGAGCATCCTCTACAGCGTGGAACACACGCCGGAGTGGTCCCTGCATCAGCTCCGTCTGGTCCACGGTATTGCCTGTGCGCTGGGGCGCCGGCGAGCCACGGGGGAAGGCAACC
>JAQCJA010000261.1 GCA_027593305.1 bacterium | reverse complement strand
GGGGGGCGGGCAGTCGGTTGGCAGGTAGAGCAGGGCGGGAACCGACTGCCCGGGTTCGGTCTCGAAGACGATCTTCTCGACGATCAGGCCATCCCAATCAAGGCGCTCGCGCACCTGCCCCGAGGGGCTCACCTCGACGGCGGGCCGCCCCAGCAGTTGCCACAGGTGGCGCTGCAGTTCGGCGCGTCTGCCGGTCCAGGTTGCAAGATCAACTGGTTGTATACGTCCGCGTGGCGCCGAACTCTACAGCTTCCACATGCGGTCGACATCACGCTGCCAGGCATTCACCTTGCCGGACAACACGTCGGCTACCTTGACCACCTGTCCGGACAGGCTCGATTCGTAGATGGCTTCGCTTACCGCCTTGGAGCGCAGGCCCTCCTCGACGTCGATTTCTACCGGACGGCTCTTGGACAGGGCATCGATGAAGTCCCACAACTCCAGGGTCACGCCGCCGGTGATGCCGTAGGGGAACAACTCCTCCCGGCGCCGGGGAGACAGACTTTCGAGGAACATGCTCTGCAGCTTCGGCATGTTGTAGGTCGTACCATCCAGCATCTGACATTCACCGTTGGCCTGAAAGGCGGCGGGATGGAAGATGTCGGAGTCGACGATCGAACCGCGCGTACCCGACATGGTCAGCTGCGTGAAGCCCTTGCCGGGGGCACTGATGGTCCACGACCAGGTGCCGATGAGGCCGCTCTTGAAGTTGAAGATCGCCGTCCAGAAGTCCTCCTGGGCACTCTTCACCTGACGCTCCCCCTTCTGCAGCTTGCGATCGAAGATCTGTTCGACGCGGCTGTACACCGAGTCGATTTCGCCGAACCAGTAGCGCATGGTGTCGACCCAGTGCGCACCGGAGTCCATGACCATGCCGCAGCCGCCGAGCTTGCGATCGACGCGCCAGTGCCAGGCACCCACGTGGGTCGGATCCTGCCACCCGGCCTTGATCGCCCACCACATCTTTGGTGTGCCGAGAAGATCGCCGTCGTGAAAGGCCCAGTGGATCGTGCGCTGACCGATGGCCCGTCGACACTGTTCCGCCGTTGCCGCAACAAGACCACGCTTCTTTGCCGTGGCGGCGATCTTCTTCGACGCCTTCACGGTAACGCCGATCGGCTTTTCGCAGAGCACATTGATGCCGGCGTCGAGCAACTGGCAGCTGAGCACGTGGTGCAGGCCATGGGGACTGCAGATGTCGGCACCATCCACCCGCAGGCCGCTGTTGAGCAACTGGTCGACACTCTTGAAGGTGGCCACCTGCCAACCCAGATTCGCCTGCAGACGGCGGGCGAAACCCTCCGCCCGGTCTGTGGCTTCGTCCACGGCGGCGACAATGCGGAACCGTGTTTCGCTGCTGCGCACCGGCTCCTCGTAGCCGTTGAGATGGGCGCCGGCCATGCCGCCGCAGCCGATGATCGCCAGATGGATCGTATTGCCAGATTTTTTCGCCATGTCGTGTCCTGCCCGTGTGAGAGTGAGATGTAGCGGATGCCGGAGGTACTAGCGACTGTGGCGGTGCCGCCGTCAAGGGCCCGGTACGTTGGCACCGTATCTGACCCTGCGTAGCTTGTCAGACCTGCTGACATCTCCACCTCGGCGCACCCGTGCAGGGGCGTCCATTCCGGGAGTAGCTGCGCTGATGCGTGCCCCGACGGACCGGCCCAATATCATCCTCATCAACTGCGATGATCTCGGTTATGGGGATGTCGGTTGTTATGGCTCCACCGTGCATTCGACGCCCCATATCGACCAACTGGCCGCTGCCGGTATGCGGCTCACAGATTTCTACATGGCCTCCCCCGTCTGTTCACCATCGCGGGCTGCCATGATGACGGGCTGCTATCCGCAACGGATCCATATGGGCACGGGTGACAATGGCGGCATTGTACTGTTTCCGGGAGATGCCGTGGGGTTGAGTCCCCATGAGATCACCATTGCCACGCTGCTCAAGGGGCAGGGGTATGCCACACAACTGGTGGGCAAATGGCATCTTGGGGATCAGCCTGAGTTTCTGCCGAGGCAGCACGGCTTCGATCACTACTATGGCCTGCCATACTCCAACGACATGGGTCGCCAGGCGGGGCGCGAAGACCGCTGGCCACCACTGCCCCTGTTGCGTGACGATGCGGTCATTCAGGCGCAGCCTGACCAGACGGCGCTGACCGAACGTTACGTCGAGGAGTGTGTGCGTTTCGTTCGTGGCCACGCCAATGAACCGTTCTTTCTCTATCTGGCGCACATGCACGTTCATCTGCCCCTGTACGCGGCACCGCGGTTCATGGAGCAGTCACGCAACGGTCCTTACGGCGCCTGTGTCGAGGCCATCGACTGGAGCGTCGGCGTCCTGCTGCAGGAACTGCAGTCGCTTGGTCTCGAGGACAATACCATCGTGTTGTTCACGTCCGACAACGGTTCGCGCACACACGAAGGGGGCAGCAACGCCCCGCTGCGCGGCACCAAGGCCAGCACCTGGGAGGGTGGCATGCGCCTGCCACTGGTCGTCCGCTGGCCCGGGCAGATCCCGGCGGGATCCACCTGTGGCGAACTGGCAACGTCGATGGATCTGCTGCCAACGCTGGCACGTCTGGCGGGAACCCACGAGCCACAGGATCGTATCATTGACGGTTGCGACATCATCGATCTGTGGTGTGGTGTGCCGGACTCGACCAGCCCCCATGAAGCCTTTTTTTACTATTGGAAAGACAGCCTGCACGCAGTGCGCGCGGGACAGTGGAAGCTGCATATGCGCCAGGAACGTGACAGTGAGGCGGTCTGCCAGCTCTACGATCTGGCGACGGATGCAGGGGAAACGACCGACGTCAGCGAACAACACCAGGACATCGTCGGCCGTCTGCTGCAGTTGGCCACGGCGGCCCGTGCCGATCTGGGGTGCAGGGCGTCGGGCATCGAGGGCAGCGGTCGCCGGCCCTGTGGCCGCGTGGCGGCACCGAAGCGGCTGACCGAGTACGATGCCGAGCACCCCTACATCATTGCCATGTACGATCTGACGGAGTCCGGATGAAACGTGTTGCCACACTGATCAGTGAGTATCGCCCCAATTCACACGCCGATGTCATCGTCGGTCGCATGCTTGGTGGCTACTACTACGACGGCCGGCATCACGATTCGTCTCTGGATGTGGTATCGATGTACACGGATCAGGTCCCGGACCATGACATGAGCCGCGAGCTGGCGCGCCAGCATGGGTTCCAGCTGGTGCCGAGCATCCGCCACGCACTGACGATGACCTCGGATCAATCCATCGGGGGCCGGGAACTGGCGGTGGATGGCGTCGTGCTGATCTGCGAGCATGGGGCCTATCCGGACAACCCTCTCGGACAGAAACTCTACCCGCGGTACGAGTTCTTCAAAGCCGTCATCGACGTGTTTCGTGAGACCCGCCAGGCCGTGCCCGTCTTTCTCGACAAACACCTGTCGTGGGACTGGCACAAGGCGAAGTGGATGTACGATCAGGCGCGGGAACTGGACTTTCCCTTCATGGCCGGTTCCGTGATTCCCCTGGCGCGACATGCCGATCTGCGCTGGCCCTGGCAGCAGCCCATGGTGCACGCCGTCAAGCTGTGGCACGCCGCCTTTCAGGGGAACAAGGATTCCTACGGCTTCCACGCACTGGAAGAACTGCAGTCCATGGTCGAGCGGCGCGCCGGCGGCGAAACGGGGGTCACTGGCGTCACCTGTCACACGGGTGACCCGGTCTGGCGCTGGACGGAGTCCCACCCCTGGGCGCAGGTGTTGCTCGAAGCTGTCAGCGGTGTCGATCTGCCGACGGCACGGGCGACCGTGCCGGATCCGATGGTCTTCGTTGTCACCTACGCCGACGGTCTGGAAGCTGCCATCTACCGGGTCAACGACCTGGACTGTGCCAGTACATTCGGGGCTCTGACCGACCTGCAGACCGGGCCCCTTGTGACGCCGGACACAGCCGCAACACCGCGCCGCGCTCATCTTCCGGCGGATGTCGCCGATCGCTACCCGGTGGCCAATCACTTTGCCGCCGAAGTCCATCTGATCGAGCAGATGATGCATGGTGCGCCGGTGGAACACCCCGTGGAGCGCACACTGTTGACAACCGGTGTGCTGGCGGCGCTGCACGAGTCGTCGTACCAGCCGGCGGCCATGTACGGACGAACCATGCAGCATGGAGCTTTTCTGGCGCAGGGCCGACACGTGGCGACGCCGCACCTGCTGGTCACCTACAGCCCCCGTGAGGAAACCGGATCATGATGGATGCCGAGGAAGTCCGGTCGAGCGCCGAGAGAGAGTTTCGCCGTCTGAAGTTGCTCGCCGATCGGGCGCTGGTGCAGCTCGACGACGGCGAGTTCTTCCATACCATCGATCCGGAAAGCAACAGCATCGGTGTGCTGGTCAAACATCTGGCAGGGAATCTGGCGTCCCGCTGGCGAAACCTGCTGACCGAAGATGGCGAGAAACCGAACCGCGATCGCGACGGCGAGTTCGTGATTCGGCCGGAGGATACGCGCAACACCCTGATGACGGCGTGGGAGGACGGCTGGGCGATTCTGCTTGAGACCGTGTCGGCCCTGACACCCACGCAGATGACGGACGGCAAAGCCGTCATCCGTGGCGAGTCGCACTCGGTGACCGAGGCGCTGCACCGGCAGCTGCTTCACTATGGCTACCATGTGGGACAGATCGTCTTTCTTGCCAAACACTTGCGTGGCGCCCGGTGGCAGGTACTCAGCATACCCCTTGGGCAGTCGAGACGGTTCAACGAAGAACCGTCGCCCTACCTGCAACCGACATCCACCGACTCCCATGATCCAAGTGAGGATATCGTCCCATGAGTGAACGCAGGTATCGCGTCGCCATCGTTGGTGGCGCCGGCATGTGGGGCAAGCTCTACCTCCGGGCAGCGGCCGAACACGAGCAGATCGACCCGATTCTGGTGGACTCGTCACCGCGACGGGATGAGTTCGCCCGAAGCCTGGGTATCTCTGAAGTCTTCGAAAGTCTGGACGACCTGCTGGCGCAGGAGATCCCCGATGTCGTGTGCAACATCCTCCCCGTCGGTGTCGCCCATCGCCTGGTCGAGCAGTGTGCCAGGGCGGGGGTTCGCGCCATCTCCTGTGAAAAGCCGATCGCCGTCGAACTGGAGACGGCGGATCGTATGGTCGACGTCTGTCGCGAACATGGCGCGGCCCTCGGCTGTGCCACGGCCCACTGGGAAGTCCCCTTCCTGCACGAGACGGCGGCGTGGATCGCCGCAGGCAACATCGGTGACATCACCACAGTTGCCATCCCCGGCGGCCTGCCCGTAGAGGTCTCGGGCGCCGGTTGCGTGCAACTGACCATCATGCGGGGCGTCACCGGTCTTGATGTTGAATGGGTGGAAGGTTTCACCCTGCCGCCTGTGCAGGGCTACCGGGCACCGGAAGCTGACGACCTGACCATGGACTGTCCCGCCTACGGCCGTATGGGTCTGGCAGGAGGCATCATCTGCGAAGTGCCGCAACCGGCCACCGACCACCACGTGCGCTGTCGTGTGTCGGTGACAGGGACCGCAGGTCAGGTGTTTCTGCAGGGGCCGCAGAACGTCTATCTCGCAGGTACGGGTGCCGCAGCCAGTCCCGTCTGGCCCGAGTTCGCCCAGGAGGAAGGCCGTCGCTGGTCGATGGCGCCGATGCTGCAACGGCTGCTCGACGCGGTCGATTCGGGCGCTCTGGAGGTGCCCTGTTCGGGGGATGACTACCGCAAGGCACTGGAGATCGCCATCGCCTTCAAGCTCTCCGCAGCCAACGGCAATCAGCGGGTGTCGCTGCCGCTGACAGACCGTTCCCACAAGATTCTGCCCCACCCGTACCGCCGCCTCGGGGGTGATGTCGCCGGCTACGACAGCATCGGCTACGAAGGGCCACCCGTGGCCGAGCAACGCACCCCACGGACACAGGGCCAATGAGCCATACCGAGGACATCGCCACGATCGTCGCCGCCGATCCGCATGCCCCCCGCTGGCACTTTCTGGCGCCGGAACGGACGGCGGTGCCCTTCGATCCCAATGGTGCGATCTGGTGGAAGGGGCGCTACCACCTGTTCTACATCTTCCAGGATCCCGACCTGCCCAACGGCGGGCATTGCTGGGGGCACGCATCCAGCAGCGATCTGGTGACGTGGAAGTACCATCCTACGGCTCTGGCGCCGGCCCCCGGTGATCCGGATACGGGCATCTTTTCCGGCGGCGCGTTCCTCGACAAGGAGGGGGTGCCGACGATCATCTACCATGGTGTCGGCGCCGGGACGTGCCTGGCACGGTCCACCGATGACGAACTGCTCGTCTGGGAGAAACACCCCGGCAATCCGGTGATCTCCGAACCAGAGCCCGGCGCCGTCGGCGATGGCGTATACAACGTCTTCGACCCCCATTGCTGGCTCGAAGGGGACACGTACTACGCCATTCTCGGCGGCAAGGTGAAGCCCTGGAACCTGCGGGACACGGCCTACCTGTTCACTTCGAAGGACCTGGCGACCTGGAAATACCAGCGGCCGTTCTACGCGCCACACCCGCACTGGACCGGCGAAGAAGAGGACTGTGCCTGTCCGGACTTCTTTCCCCTGGGGGACCGTCACTGTCTGGTCTGCATCTCGCATCCGCGCGGGGCCCGCTACTACCTGGGGCGCTGGCAGGATGAGACCTTCGTCCCCGAGGAACATGGCCGCATGAACTGGCCCGGTGGCGGCTGTTTTGCGCCGGAGACATTGCTGGATGGTGATGGCCGCCGTGTCATGTGGGCGTGGGCCATCGA
>JAQCJA010000260.1 GCA_027593305.1 bacterium | reverse complement strand
GTCGGGTGGTATCGACAGCACGGCCGTGCGGGTTGACTCGTTGCACCTGCAGGTGGCCGGCGGTCAGATCGATGGGGCCATCGGCTGGGATGCCGCCAGTGGCAACCTGCAGGGAGAGGCGCGGGTCGCGGATCTGGCGCTGGCGGCACTCACCTCGGGGGGCATCGGGGGCCCGCTGTCCGGCGTGATGCAGATCAACGGATTCAGCGGCAATCCTCGAATTCTGCTGCAACTCAAGGCCCCGGCTGTTACGGGCCTGGCGGCAGAGCCGCTGGATCTGGCACTGGAAGCCGGTCTGCAGGAGCGGCTGCTCCATGCCCGGATCCAGAGCGATCAACTTGGCTGGCTGGAGGCCGATGGCCGTCTGGCGCTGGTGGAAGGTGGTTACGATCTGGCTCTGAAAGGTTCCGTAGATGCCGCTGCGTGGCTCGGACAGGCGTGGCCACTGGCGCTGCAGGGCGCTGTGCACGACGACACCCTGAGCGTCGTCTGCAAGGCCCCACGCCTGCCTTTCGGCGACGATCCGCCGGGACCGATACAGATCGACGCCGACCTGACCGCATGGCGCCACCTGGATCTGCATCTTCGTGTAGCGGGCGATCAGCTTGCAGTACACACCCGCATCGATGTGCAGACGGCTCAGTTCGATACGATCACCGGAGCAGCACGCGGGTTGAAGCTGGGCAACCTGTCGCACTCGGTGCAGGGGCAGTTGCGTGGCCAGGTGCTGGCCACCGGCTCGTCCGCAGCTACCGGTCGGGCGAAGCTCTCCCTTCGCGTCGACGACCTGGCCGTCGCCGGCTGGCGCCTGGGGCCGACGACGCTTGCCGCCAGCACGGCTGACGGTGTTGCCACTGTCACGGCACACGCCGCCGGCCTGGACCTTCTGGCAACGATCGATACAACGAGCGCGACGAGACTCCAGGTCGACCTGCGCGACGCCGTCATACGTCAGCAGGGCACACAGGATTCGCTTCGCACCACGGGACGTATCACGGTCGCCGGCATGCCGGGGGATCTGGCGGGCAGTACGATACGCGTGGATCTTGACAGTCTGCACGTGGCCATCGGCGACTGGACCCTGTCATCACCCGGGGGCATGCACGGCGGCTACGCAGACGCCATGGGACACCTGTCGCCCACACAACTGCACACGCCTCTGGGAATCGTGCATCTGCAGGGAACGGCGGCGCGGGATTCGCTGAATCTGCTTGTGGCACTGGACTCTCTGCAGATGGCGGGGATCAAAGAAGTGGCCGCTCGTGGCTCCGCGCGTCTGCACATCACCGGAGCAATGGCCGAGCCGCAGGCAGAACTGCAAGTGGCACTCACCGACCTGCAGCTGGGCGGCCGACCCCTGGGTTCAGCGACTCTGTCCGCGGTCCTCAGCGACAGCCTGCGAGGCGTGCTCGAGTACGGGGCTCGCGGCGAAGCCGGCGCGGCACTGGTGGTAGAGTTGGCGGCTCCGGCAGTTGCGTTTCACCCCTGGGGTGAGCCTGGGGGGGATGAACAGGCGCGTCTGCGTCTGGCTGTCCGGAACCTGGATGCGTCCACCATCGCTACGTGGGCCCTCGATGACACGACGGGTTTCACGGCGAGCCTGGTCGCTGAGGTGATGATCCCGGCGGACCGGCTGCAGGGATTTGGCTGGCGCGAAGTCTCGGGATTTGTGCAACTGCAGGAGCTCACCGTGACCCGTGACCGGGTGCGCCTGCGCCTCGAGGCGCCCACACGAGCCGAGTTGGCCCGGGGTGACGGCCGACTGGACAATCTGTTGCTGCCGCTGGAATTGTTCCATCGGGATACGAATGCCTTTGAGGCAGCCGGCTCGATTTCGCTGAATGGGACCCTGACCGGTGACAGCGGCGGGCTGCAGTTGCGCATCGAAGACCTCGACCTCATGGCGGCCGAGCGGGCGCTCCCAGGACGCCTGTCTCTGCCGACGGGTATGCTGTCGCTGCAGGCAGATCTGACGGGCAGCCTCGATGCGCCCGCCCTCGATGCCAGTGCCAACGTGCAACTCGAGGATCTGGGATATCTGGCGGCGCGGGTCTTCGGGCGCCCGCGCGCGTGGAACGGTAGCGCTACGTGGGTGACGCCTGTAGAGGACAGTCTGCAGGTGACGGGTTCGGCGCCGGCCGTCAACATATGGCCCAAGTGGGATGAACTGACCCTGCGGGCCCGATCTGCCGGTATCGATCTGCTGCCCCTGCTGGATCAGGTGCCCGACCTGGAGAACCTGAACGGATATGTGCGCCTCGATGTTACGGGCGATTCGCTGCTGACGAATCCCCGGCTTACCGGTCGGTTGGACGTGGAGGATCTGCAGTTCGCGCTGCTGGATGTGTCGCCCGGCTATCGCTTCGCCAAGGGGCGCATCGACTTCAGCGAACGCAGTGAGGGTGGTTCACACGCACAACTGGAGGATTTTTCAGGTCAGACCACGCACGGCCCCGGGGTGCTGCAACTGAGTGGGTTCTTCGATCTGCTGCCCGGAGGAGACACGGACTTCAGCGTCCAGTTGACGGGCGACAACGTGCATTTCGAGTACCACGACTTTTTCACCGCCCCCGACATCGATCTGCACCTGACCCTGCGTCGCCAGGAGCAGGGCACGATCCTCGAAGGGCAGGTCAATCTCACCGGTCCCTTCACGGAGATCCAACTGGTGGACCTGACAGCGCCCCCCACGCCGCCCCCGCCCACGGTGCAGAACGAGTTTCTTGAAAACATACGCCTCAACCTCTATGTCGGCATCGATGGCCTCGTGACACGCAGCGAACTGTCCGACATCACCCTCGATGGTCAGGCACGCGTGTATGGCTCCTTCTACCAGCCGCGCTTCCAGGGCGAGATGGAGATCACCGATGGTCATGTCATCATCCTCAACCGGCGATTCAAGTTCACCCGGGGCCGTATCATCCTCGACCGCCTGGTGCCGACGTACTCCATCCTCGATCTGATGTACGATCCAATCCTGCTGGATCCGGAACTTGACATCGAAGCGACAACGACGGTCCAATTCGACCCGAATCTACCGGGAGAGGAAGTGACGCTGAGCCTCAACGGCCCCGCGCGTACGGCGGCGCCCCGGCTGAATGCGCCCGGTCTCGATGATGGCGAGGTGCTGAACCTGCTGGCCTTCGGTCAGAAGACGGCTGGCGGCGGCAGTCAATACAAGAGCGCGCTGTACACCGCGGCAGGTCAACTGCTGCTGAGCCGCCGCGTACAACAGGTGGGTCTCGACGAGTTTCTGCTGTTGCCATCGGGGACCGCGCTGGGCACGGTGGGGGAGAGTGCCATCCGGGTCGGCAAATATTTCAGTTGGCCGGTGCCGATCTGGGTCCGGTATGAAGCCAGCACGCGGAAGGCCGAAAGTGGCCAGTTCGAGGTCGAGTACCATATCAACTCATGGATGACGATCGATGCCACAGCGTACTCCGAATATGAGCTCTACGGACTCGGCGTTGGCCTGAGTCGCCAGTTCTGATGCGGCAACGACTTGCCTGTATCGGACTGCTGCTGACTCTGGCCCTGCCGGTGCGGGCGGATCGCATCGTCGATCTGCGGGATCTCGAGACGCCCCGTGTGGCGCAGATCACCTTCGTGCATCTGGGGGAGAAGCCGATCGGCAACCGCGAATTGCGCGCTGCCATGGTGACGACGGAGGACGGCCGTTTTGCGCGGCGCTACTTCCGCGGCGACCTGGCAACGATCGAGAATCTGTACCGCAGTCGTGGCTACATGGACGTCGACATCGTGCGCCGCATCTTCGCCCTCAACGACGATGGTGATCTGCACATCACGCTGAAGATCGACAGCGGCGATCTGTGGAAGGTGTCGAAGGTGGATCTGCAGTTCACCGGCACCGACAGCCTGCTGGCAGCGATCCTGAAGAGTCGCCTGCACGTGGCGCCCGCCGATGTGTTCCGCTATGGCGAAGTCGTGCAGGACGAACGCGACCTGTTGGTGTGGCTCAATAGTGAGGGCTTCGCCCATGCCGTGGTGCGCAATGGCGTGACCCTCGATTCACGACACTCGCAGGCGGCGGTGCGTTATTTCGTGACCACGGGGAGGCGCATGTACTTCGGTGCCGTGACCATCGAGGAGACGGATCTGCAGACACGACGCTCCATGCTGGAGCGACAGATCACCTTCCGCGAAGGACGGCTGTACGATCCCGAGCAACTGCGGCGCACACGCAACAACCTGTCGAGCACGGGCCTGTTCCGCTCGGTGACGCTGGCGACACCCTCTGTGGCGGCTGGGGACAGCGTGCAGCCTGTGGTGCTGCGCTTGCAGGAGCGCAAGTTCGTGCGCCTGCGCAGCCGCCTGTTCGTGAACAATTCGGAGCCCGGTATCTCGGGGCGCGTGCAGCACACGAACTTCCTTGGCCGCGGCAACCAGATCGGTACGGACGCCAGCCTGGGGCAACCCCTGCAGGGACTCACCCTGTTCCTCACGGAGCGCAATCTGCTCGGCTCGGCGGCGGATCTGACCCTGTCCGCAGGTGTGACCGACGAGTGGGAGGACAAGCGTGTGTTCGCCAACCCGTACGATGCGACGCAGTTCGATCTGCTCACCAGCAACTACTCGCTGGCCAACGAACTCATGCTGCTCCTGGGCCCCGACCAGGCGGCCGAATTTCTCACGGTTGCGCTCTTCGACTATCCATCCGTGCAGCGTCTGTGGAAGCTGAATGCGGTGATCAACCGCCGATGGGAACTGGCGGACGATGTGGTCTATACGTCGAATATGACGATGAACTGGACGCAGTCACGCAACCGGCCCATCCGGGGACGCGAGATCAATTTTCTGCCGGAAGAGGATCCCGCCGCCATCGGTGTTGCCCCGGTGGATCCAGGGGACGGATCTGATACAGGTTTCGGCGACGACCCCTTTGGGGACGACCCCTTTGGGGACGACCCCTTTGGGGACGACCCCTTTGGGGACGCCACTCCCGGTGCAAACGGTGGCCCGGCGCCATCGGGTCGGCTCGCCCAGAGCGGTGCCTTCCCCTATGACCCCGGACCGAATGGTGTCGGACGTATTCCCCTGGATGACACATGGATAACACTGCTGACCAATGAGGCGCGAACGCTGAACTTTCAACTGGATTTTCAGCGGGACACGCGGGACAACCAGATCACGCCGACGAGGGGCATGTTCATGCGCTCGGCAGCGCTCTACGCCATCGAGCTCGGCGGCAGTCGCAGCCGCGTGTTTGACGGGGACGTCGAGGCGCGCAACTACCAGCCCATCGGCGGCGGTCTCGTGTGGGCACAGGCGGCGCGTGCCGTCATGACGGGCAGCCTGCGGCGTGAGTCGGCCCTGCCGCAACTCTATTGGAAGACATTCGGAGGTGAGGGATCGGTGCGTGGCGTCGCGCGCAACTCGATTGATGCCGCCGGTGGTGGACGGGGGGGACTGGTGCTGCGCAACGAATTGCGCCTGGCCGCAGGGCGGGCCGGCTTTGTCCTGTTCTGGGATCGCGCCGGTGTCTGGCGTCGGGTCAGCCAGGCCGCCTGGGGCGACATGATCAACGGCTATGGCGCGGGTGTGCGCTGGGACCTGGGCATTCCGCTACGACTCGATCTGGGATGGAGTGGCCGCAGGCGGGTGCCGTCCATCTACGTGTCCATCGGTCAGGCATTCTGACAAATCAGGCATTCTGACAAATCAGGCATTCTGACAAAGGGTTGACTGGGCCGACGCCGGGCAGGATTCGTTGACTTTGTAAATGCCCCCGGGTACATTGCCCAAGCAGCTTATGAATGACCGATCTGTGGGGGCGACCTGGCTTCGACGGGGATGGAGAATTCGAGAGCGCGTGCCGAGGTCCCCGACAACCTCGTTAAGCCTCGGGAAAAAAATCAAACGCCAACGATAACTCGTATGCGTTGGCCGCCTAAAGCAATTTAGGTAGCCCGTTGGTGTCCGTGGGGCCTGTAACGCGGACACTGACGCCATCTACAGCAGGCTAGCTGATCACTCTTGTTCAGGGGTGGCCAGCGAAACTCTTTGAACTGGTCCAACCTGGATCCTGTCAGTCGGAGCTGGTGCGGATGAGATGCTGAAATCGACTGAATACGCACGTAGTGGTCTCGTAGGACTTGTTCTCGGACGCGGGTTCGATTCCCGCCGCCTCCACCATTTACAGTTCCAATGCAGTCCATTAAAGCCCTGTGAGTCAATGACTTACGGGGCTTTTTTGTGCCCAATAGTGCTGATGGCATCCAGTGGAATCCATTGACATACCCCTTCCCGTAGGGGTAGAATAGGGGGTATGGGGACCCCGTGAGCGGGCATACCCCTAAAATACGCACCCAGGCCACAATGGAGGATGGATGCCCAGACACGCGAAGCCACTGGTCGCCAAGCAGGTCGAGACCGTGAAGTACGAGGGCAAGCCCCGGAAGCTCTTCGACGGCGGCGGGCTCTTCCTCCTGGTGCTCGAGGAGCGGAAATCCTGGCGCTTGAAGTACCGGTACGGAGGCATGGAGCGCCTGATGGTCCTCGGGACTTTCCCAGAGATGAGCCTGAAGGCAGCCAGGGAGGCGCGTGCCGAGAAGCGGAAACTGCTGGCAGACGGGCGAGATCCGGCTCGTGAGAAGCGCGCTGAGAACGCCGACAAGGCTGCCTCGACGGCCTACACGTTCGAGGCCGTCGCACGGGAGTGGTGCGACCAGGTCCACCGGCACCAAGTCGTTGAGGCCCACGCCAAGCGGAACCTCCGGCGGCTGGAGTTGCACGCGTTCCCGGCGATGGGGCGGGAGCCCATCGCGGAGATCACCTCGGGTTTCCTCCTCGATG
>JAQCJA010000259.1 GCA_027593305.1 bacterium | reverse complement strand
CCACCAGCCGATCCGTGCCAGTTTCATTTTTTTCCCAGATGCGCAACTGGCCGTAGATGCCGTCCCCCTCATCAATAAAGCCATTGCCATCATCATCGTGGGCGGCCAACTCGGTGAATCCCTGCCCCGTCGCCGGTCCGAACAACTCCGAGCCATCATCGACGGTGCCGCTGCCATTGCGATCCCACGCCAGAAAGCCGCTGCCCGGGCGCACGAAGTGGATCTGCTCTGCTGCGCCATTGGCATCCAGATCGAAGGCGAACGTGCGCTGTGTCAGCTCTGCTGCGGTGCCGCCGAAGTTGACCACCAATGGATCCTGCAGGGCGGCACCGACGCGGACTTCAGCCGAAGTTTCCTGCACGAACTGGCGGTCCATCGTCAGGCTCACGTCAATGTCGATCGCGCGCCCGTCCGCCGTATGTACCACGCCCCTCGCCTGGAAACTCGTCGTCTCTCGTTCCGTGCGGGTCTCGTGCAGCGTGTAGCGCAGGCCGAAGCGCTTCTCAGGTTCGGCCGCTGCTGCCTCATCACCCTTATCAGGCGCCTGAGAGGCATCGCCCCTGGCAGCACTGGCACTACCACCGAGTTCCAGGTCTGCCAGATGCAGCAACTGCGGCTTGCGTCCCGTAAAGGCCTCCACCGTCGTACGAATCAGATCCATCTTCAACTGGTCCGCTGCAGGTGTCTGGACCTGCGCCTGCCCCTCGGCGAGGGCTGATGTTCCCATATCATCAAGCGACAGTCCATTGATCTGTCCGAGCAGACCCATGCCGCCCAGTTGCAGCGACGACAGCACCTGCTGCATCAACTGGGATCCGGAGGGTGTCGCTGTGCCTGACCCCATGGCGTCCAGCGTCTGACGGAGGTCTGCGGGGGTGGGCGAGGTGGTCTGCCGGATTGCTTGTGTCGGCTGCGAGGCCCGCTGTCGCGCGGCACCCGCCATCAGTGGCCCGAGATACTCTTCCAGCAGGCTTCTGGTGGAAGTGGCACCCGCTGTCGTCAGCGTACGCTCCTGCTGCCGCACATCCTGTGCGTGGGCTGCGGAGATGTCATCGCTCCAGGCGCCGGTGACGATACCTGCCGTCAGCGTCTCCTGGCGTGTATGGGTCTGTGTCGACGCATGCTGCGACGCCAACGTGATCGTAGAGCTTTCGATACGCACGTGCTGTGCTCCTGTGAATGGTGGGCGAGCCAGGGGCCCGCGAGCCGGTCGGGGAGACCGGTACTACCCGCACCATCCCTATCGGTCAGCAGGCGAAAATTCTTGAATGGGCGCCCGGGACCGCCTGGCGGGTCATCGGGGGGTATTCTGCCGCAGCTGACGCGCCGGGTTGCCGACCATGACGGCGTGGGCGGGCACGTCGGCGACAACAACGGCACCCATGCCAAGCAGACTTCCGGCGCCAATACGTTGCAGCTGACGCACAGTACTCGACTGCCCCAGATAGCAGCCCGCCTCCACGTGTACGGAGCCGGCGATGGCGACGTGGGTGGCGATCGTCACGTCCTCTTCAATGACCACATCGTGGTTGATGACGGATCCGGCGAGCACGAAGACCCGATCTCCAAGGCGCGTATTGTGCCCGATGAAGCAGTTCGGGTAGATGACGCACCCCCGACCGATGGTGGCGGTGGAGGCGACGAAGGCGCTGGGTGCCACGAGGGTCGCCACCCGTTCTGCCGGGAAGCCCGGAAAGCCGCAGCCAAAGGCCCAGCCCAGATGCGCCTGCGGATACTGGTGCAGATCTGCGTAGGTCCCCACGACGGCAAACGCACCAACGGGCCGGGAACCCCCCAGCGCCGCCTGTGTGTCTGGCACAAGAAAGCCAAGCAGATCCCACGTCGGCTCCACGGCGTTGATCTGCGTCACGAGATCCGCCATCTCGCAGGCGTGCGGTCCAACACTCAGGATGAGGAGTTCACGCATGACGCATCACGATCCTTCTGCTGGCGGGTGGCATGGAAAGGGCGATTTCTGCTAGAGTATCCCCAAAGGGGCCGCCTCGGTCCGGGCCCCGGAATATGGGGGATCCCTTGCATCACTCCTACAGACGCGTTGTGGCGATCCTGGGAACCTGCTCCTTCCCCTGCAGCCAGGCATCCCGTATGGTTGAGAGCGACAACGAGGGGATGACACGTGTCACAACAACAACTCAACCGCCGACAGTTCACCCGGCGCGTCACGCTGGTATTTGCCGGTGGCGGTCTGCTGAGCGCGCTGCGTACGGATGACGCCGAGGCGCAGGTCCAGCTGACGATCGATCTGGCAGACCCGCGGTACGAGGCTCTGCACAAAGTAGGTGGCGCGATCCGCGTCGTACCGCAGGGATCCTTCGACCCCGTCATCGTCGTACGCCTGTCGGAGGAGGAGTTCGTCGCCTACTCCTCCACCTGCCCGCACCGCGGCTGTACTGTGGATCTGCCCGACGAAGACGGCATTGTATTGTGTCCGTGCCACGACAGCACTTTCGATCAGCGGGGACGCTACATTGCCGGACCCGCCAACGTCGACCTGCCACCGGTGGAGCTGCAGGTCGACGGCGCCACGGCCGTGTGGCCGTCGACGTGGAGTCGTATCAAGAAGACTCGGTAGCCCACTCCATGGCGCGGGTCAGAGCGCCTCCAGGAACACCACGAACATCCTGCCGCCAACGGCGTTGCCCTCGGCGGCGTTCCACGGCTTGCCGATGATGTCGAGCTTGCCGTTGCCTGTTACGTCGCCCACAACGATCTCGTGGCCACCAAGGTTGGCGTCGAGGATCACGTGTTCCTGCCAGTCGCCGCCCTTGCCGTCGACGTTCTCCCAGATGTACCAGCGCGGCGGCGCGTCGCCACCGACAGCCTCCATTTCGGCGGAGATCACGTCGAGATCCCCGTCACCATCGATATCGACAACCTGCAGCGAGTGGTAGGCGCCACGCCGGGGTCCGGCGCTCTGTGGCAGGTCGTGGCGCAGCCATCGGCGCCCGTCGCCGTCGACATTCTCCATCCACCAGATCTTGCCCCCTGGAATCTCAGCATCGGTGAAGAGGATATCCTGGCGGCCATCCCCATTCATGTCACAGACGATAGCCTTGGTCGCATCAAAGGCGAAGGGGGGCTGAAAATCGGCGGGCGGGGGTGTGTTGGGGCCGATGGGGATCTGCTCCCAGACAGTGCCATCTCCGTTGACGTTGCGGAACCAGACATTGGTCCGCACCACGTCGAGATGGCCGTCTCCGTCGATATCCCCGAGAGCCACACCGGCGTGCACCGGGTCGCCGATGCGGGTGGGTGTTGGCCAGCGACGGGTGGGATCGGCACCGACGTGATACCAGCGCAGATCGTTCCTGTCCGACATGGTAACGACCTCACAGCGGCCGTCCCCATCGATGTCACCAATGGCGATGTCGTGCACGCCCTGTAATGTGGCGTCGAAAACGAACCGCTCGAAGCCGGCAGCCAGATCGCCGGAGTTGCGGTACCAGGCGCCGCCGGCGACGATGTCGGGGCGACCGTCCCCGTCGATGTCGGTGACAGCACCACCTACGTCTGATGGTGAATCGCTGCCGACCTGATGCCGGGTCCAATCATGGGGCGTGTTGTATTTGTAGACGTACAGTTCGCCGCCCCGACGACCGAGGATGTATTCGGGGCGACCGCAGCCATCGAGATCGACGAGTGCCGTCTGGGCAAACATCCGCCCTTCCAGGCTGGTATCGATGATGTGGGGTCGATAGCGAAATGTCACGCGCGCCTTCCGCCGTTGTCGATCACATGGGCCCGATGCGCTCGGAGCCTCTGTCCATGGCCAGCATGGATGCATCGAAACTCTTCTGCAGCAACTGCATCTTCAGCTCCTGATGATCCACATCATCCCACAGGTTGTCGAACTCCACAGGATCGACCTGCAGATCATACAGTTCGCCCAGATCGTGACCGTGGTAGACGGTCAGCTTATACCTCTGGTCCCGGTACATGGTGGCAAAGCTCCCATCGGGCTCATCCAGGGCATCGTAGTATTCACAGCGCACCGCATCCCGATGGTGGGCTGCATCCACCGTTCCCTTGAGCATGGGCAACAGGGACCGTCCCTGAACACGTGAGGATACCGGTTCCCCGGCAAGTTCCATGAGTGTTGGCATCACATCCAGCAATTCCACGAGGGCGTCGCTGCGCAGCCCCGGGGCGAAGTGTCCGGGCCACGACAGAATGAGCGGCACGCGCACGAGCCCCTCGTAGAAGCGGCAGCCCTTCTGAATGAGACCGTGATCACCAAGCATCTCGCCATGATCACTCATAAAGATGATCACCGTGTTGTCTCGCTGTCCCGACACTTTCAGCGCTTCGATCATGCGACCAACCTGGTCATCAATCAGCTTGATCATGGCATAGTAGGCAGCCTGCAGCGTCCGGTGATCATTGCCGCCCAGAGCCGGCTGGTCCCCACCGCCTGGCCCTGGTGTCCGCGGCACAGCGGGGCTGTTGATATCGAGTGTGCCCGGGTGTCGCACCTGCGACTGGAAATCGATCGCTGCGAGCCGCTCCTGCTGCTGCAGGTCGGACGCACGGAAGTGGGCCCCCGGCATGGCGGCAGGATCGAACAGATCACGATAACTCTGCGGCGGATTGAAGGGTGGGTGTGGGTCATAGATGTTGACACTGGCAAGCCACGGTCCACGCCGCTCCTGCGTCATGAATTCAATGGCCTTCTCCGCACACCAGGTGGTCTGGTGGTATTCGGCGGGCACGCCCTGCGGGTCCTTGGTCAACGTACCGAGATGGGCACCCCTGGCGCGGACCCAGTCCGCATAGTCGTGACCCACGGGCCAGTCATCCCGTGGCGCATGACTGTACTGCCAGTACCCGTAGCCATCGTCGGTGCGCTCTTCGATGCGTCTGTACGCACTGGACAGATGCAGCTTGCCGATCAGGCCGCAGTCGTATCCGGCATCGGCGAGCAGCTTCGTCACCAGGGGCGGCTGTGAAGGGAAACTGGCGTTGCCGTTGCCGCCGACGTGTACGGTACTGGCATACTGTCCCGTCAGGAAACTGGCACGGCTCGGCGTACAGATCGGACTCTGACAGTAGGCGTGGGTGAAGGCGACACCCTCGGCGACGAGACGGTCGATGTTCGGCGTGATGACGTGCGGATTGCCGAGAGCGCCGATCGTGTCAAAGCGTTGCTGGTCGGTACAGATCCACAGCATGTTCGGTCGATTGTCTTTCATGGGCCGTCGCAGTTGCTCCTTCTCACAGGCGGGTTGATGAAGACGCAATAGTAAGGTCGGCAACCGGGGCGTGCACGGGCTTGCTGGCGACGATGGCGAGACCGTACCATCGGTTCTTCGATCTCCCCAAAGCCCGTTCAGGAGCCACGATGCCGGCAACCTCGCAGATTCCCCGAGCCCCTTTTGAGCTGGTGCCACCGGATGCGGTCGACAAGGCGGTCAGGGTTTTCCACCGGGACGGCTTTGTCGCCATAGAAAACGGCCTGTCGGCGACACAACTGGAACGGGCCCGACAGGGCGCGCAGCGAGTCATCGACGAACAGACGGCAGCGATTCCTCTGGACAAGGCCAACCGTGGACACGCGCGCTATTCCTTTGGTGCTCAGCACCATCATCCGGAGTGGACCCAGCTGATCGAAATCCCCCATCTGTTGGCGATTCTCCAGGCCATCTTTGGCAGCGATGGGTTCCACTGCTCCGGCGCCGGTGGGGATTACTCCTTGCCGGGTGCCCGGATGCAGGCGCTGCACTCCGACATGGGTGATTGTCTCAACGATCCGGACGGTCGGGTCACCATCTTCGACCTGCCCACGCCATTCATCGTCATCAACTTCCCCATGGTCGACTTCCGCCGGCAGAACGGCGCCACACGGTTTGTGCCGTGCACACACCGCACGCGCCTTCGACCGCCCGCTCTGCAGGACGAGCCGCAGTGGATGCAGGAGTCGATCGTCGAAGTCCCGGCCGGCACAGCACTTGTGCGCGACGTGCGCTGCTGGCACGGTGGCACCGCCAATGACTCGCAGCAGACACGCGCCATGACCAGTGTCGGCTACTACGCCCCCTGGTTTCACCGACCCGGCGGGCCCCTGGAGCCCATGCCGCGCCAGCTCTACGACACCCTTGGTGCGCGCGGTCAGTTCATGTGCCGCAGTCTGCTGGAAGTCTGACGCCCATCCGCCAGTGCACTTCAGGGCCACTGCTCGTGGGCAACCTGGTACCGCGCCACGGCCTCTTCATCAAGTTCGACACCGAGGCCCGGCCCATCCGGCACGACGGCACGTCCGCCGGCGACGAGGGGTTGGGCCAACAGGCTGTGTTCGTGGACGAAGTTGCCACAGAGGTCGCTGCCGAAGGTGCAGTTGGGTGCCGCCGCCGAGGCGTGCAGCCTGAATACGTCGAACAACCCCAGATCGACATTGGATGCCTGCCACACGGGGATTCCTGCAGCCTCGGCGATGCGCGCCATATCAATGAATCCCCAGTCGGAGGGAGCCACATTGATCGCATCCACCGCCTGCATCTCCACGGCGGTGATGACCTGCCGCGGGTTCTGGAAATGGGGGGCGATGAGTACGCTCGTCGCCTCCTTCAGGTAGCGGTACTCCTTCAGATCGGTTTTGGGGAAAGGGTCCTCGAAGACCACGTCCAGCCCCTCCAGTGGCCGCGCCAGTTCCAGGGCATTGGTCAGGTTGTGAAAGCGCTCGTTGGGATCCATGACGATGCGCAGGAATGGCGCTGCCTCGTGAGCCGCAAAGACGCGCTCCACAACGTTGTTGTCTTCCCACTTGCACTTCATCTTGATGCCGTGAAACCCTGCCGCCGCCGC
>JAQCJA010000258.1 GCA_027593305.1 bacterium | reverse complement strand
ATCTTCGACCGAACTGTAGAGACTGTTGGCAGCCATCAGCAACAGGAATGGTTTGTTGATGCGGGGCGCGTAGTTCTGCGTCGCACGCACAGACAGTTGATCACGCTCCGTCGGTGGCACGCAGGCGACGGTTGCCTGCACACGGGGCTCGACGGCGGCCAGGGCAAAGGCGACGGCGCCGCCGAAGTCATACCCCAGCACGCCGATGCGCGAACTGTCGATGGCGGCACGTGCCATCAGCATATCGATCGCCCGTCGATGTTCCACCACACTGGCCGTGAACAGATCGCGCAGGCGGCTCGCCGCACCCGGCTGCAACAGTGTGGCGGCGTCGACGTAGCCGTTTTCCGCGGCACGTTCGCCGTGCATGGGCAGATCGAGACCGAGCACGGCGAAACCTTCGGCGACGAGTCGATCCTTGTGTTTGCCCTCCGTTGTGGTGCCGAAGGACCACCAGAATTCCTTCGAGCGCGACATCCCGTGGATCACAATAACACATGGATAGGGCGCCTGCCCGAGCAGCGGCAATTCCAGATGGCCGGGCACTTTCAGTGGGCCGGCGCCGTCGAAGACGATCTTGTAGAGGCGGCCGTTGGCGGTGCTGCGCAGTTCGTCGACCCGTGCTGCTGTGCCTGTCGGCTGATAGTCGAACCAGCCAGACAGGACGGCGAAGGCTTCATCCCCCAGCGGCTGCAGCGGCGCCTCTGCGCGGCCCGGGGTGCTGGCGAACAGGCTGAAGACCAGCAGCAAAAGCCAGACGCTGCCCGTCATGACAGGTACCACAGGCCAAAGAGTTGTGTCACGCTGTCGTCCGCAGGAGGGGCATGGTGAGTGAAGACTCGGAACCGCGAATGGGTGCAATGGAAACGACGGACGACGAACAGTGGATTCGCGCCAGCCCAGGGCGGTTACGAGGCAGCCTCTGGCCGGTTGATCGACCGCTACAAGGATAACGTCGTCGCCGCAGTCGTCGCCATTACGGGAGACTTCGACGCCGCCCAGGTGTCCTTCCCGGGATCATTCGGGATCACCGAGACTGGCGGCGGCCTCGGCAGTGGAGCCGGTGAACTGTTATTTCCGGTCTCCTTCGACGCGACGTTGGATGGCCGTGTTTACGTACTGGATGCGGGCAACGCAAGGGTGCAGGTTTTTGCTGCGGATGGTGAGTACATCACGCACTGGGGGGAGCCCGGCGGAGATCCGGGCCAGTTCGATTTTCGTCCATCAGGTGGCGGACGTGGGCAACGGGCGCATCCAGAAGTTTGTCTCCCAGATTCTCCATCGATATAATTGTCGTATGACAACCACAATCGATGGAGATTTAGTATGACGACAGTGACAATCTCACCAAAATACCAGGTCGTGATCCCGAAGGCGATCAGAGACAGCCTGCGCCTGGTGCCCGGGCAGAAGGTCCGGGCCATGGCCTACGGGAATCGAATCGAATTGATACCCGTCCGTCCCATCACAGAACTCCGGGGTTTGCTGGCCGGGTTGGACACACGCGTAGAGCGTGATGACGATCGCCTGTGACCGCGCTTGTCATGAATGTGGTCGACTCCTCCGGTTGGCTTGAGTACCTGGCCGACGCTGACAACGCCGGGTTCTTCGCCGCGGCGATCGAGGCTCCGTCACAACTGGTCGTACCGACTTTGAGCATCTATGAGGTCTTCAAGCGCATCCTCCAACAACGCGACAAGGATGCAGCATTGCAGGCTGCGGCCGCAATGGAACAGGGCACGGTCGTCGAACTGTCGACATCGCTTGCCCTCATGGCGGCTGATCTCAGCGTGGCTCATTCGTTACCGATGGCCAACAGCATCATACTGGCCACGGCCAGATTGCATGGCGCTGTTCTGTGGACACAGGATGCTGATTTTGACGGGCTGCAGGACGTACAATACGTGCGCTGCGTGCGCAAAGCGATGCCCTGAGTCCCCCCCTGGCGAGAGTCATCGGGGCATCGTCTGATAAATTCCCCTTTGATCAGTTGCCGGCAGCTCTCGGAACCCAGCTCTACCTGATTCATTTACGATATCCATCATTTATGTATATTAACCGAAATGAAATGGATTCCCTTCCTCGACTCCCTCGGTGGCGTCGCTGTCTTCGATCTGCCGACGGCGATGCAATTGGCGGACGCACCGCGTGCCCAGGTCACAGCGCAACTGTCTCGCTGGCTTCGCTCGGACAGACTTGTAGCGCTGCGGCGGGGTCTGTATGCCGTCGGCGATCGCTACCGCAAGGTGTCCTTGTCGCCGCTGCTCATCGCCAATGAGGTCTACCGCCCCTCCTACTTGAGCGGGCTTTGGGCACTGAGCTTCGGCGGTTATGTCCCCGACGCCGTGCCCGTCTATCAGAGCGTGACGCCCCGTACCACGCGGCGCTTCGACAACGTCGTCGGCACCTTCGCCTACTCCAGCATCAAGCAGACCCTCTTCTGGGGCTCGGAGACCCAGTTGATCGATGGGATCGAGGTCGCCATCGCTGAACCGGAAAAGGCGCTGCTGGATCTCTGGCACCTCGGCCGCGGGGAATGGACGGACGAACGTCTGCGGGGCATGCGCTTCCAGCAAGCCGACCGAATCGATGTCGACCGATTGCAGGAATACGCCCGGCGCTGCCAATCACCCCGAATCGAGCGCGCCACGGATAGATGGCTATGTCTTGTTGAGCACTTCGCATGAAAGCACGTGCGCTGGAACTGGCCCGTGCCGTCAACGATCCGGGACAGCGGCTGAATGTGCTGCGGGAGTTTCTGCAGGCGACAATCCTGCGTTCGTTGCACGACAGCGAGGCCTTTCAGGCTCTCTCATTCGTCGGTGGCACGGCGCTTCGATTTATCTACGACCTGCAACGCTTTTCTGAGGATCTGGACTTTTCTGTCGAGTCGACGTCGTACGATCCTCACAGTTTTGTGAAGCGCCTGCAACGCGATCTCGAACTGGCGGGATTCGACGCCGACGTCACATGGAACGATGGCAAGACAGTGCACGTCGGGTGGGTCCGAGTTGCCGATCTGCTGCAGTCGGCCGGGCTGGCGCCAACACCCGGACAGAAACTGGCCATCAAGATCGAAGCCGACACGAATCCGCCCGCCGGTGCCGTCACGGCCAATCGCCTCGTCAACCGGCATTTTCTGGTCGCCTTCCGCCATCATGACCTGGCATCGCTGATGGCCGGCAAGGTGCATGCCCTGATCGCTCGTCCCTACCCGAAGGGCCGCGACTGGTACGACCTGTTGTGGTATCGCTCCCGCACCGAACCTGTCGAGCCGAATCTGGCCCTCCTGCAAGCCGCCCTCGAGCAGACGCAGGACACCGACGTATCTGATGCACACAACTGGCGCGCCTATGTCCGCGCGCGCCTCGAGACACATAGCGTGCGAGTGCTGCGTGACGACGTGTCTCCGTTCCTGGAGCGCCGCTCCGACGCCGATCTCATCACGTTCGAGCACCTGCTCCAGGTGATGCAGTGACAGCAACCCACCCCCGCGTGGTGCGCCGCCCCGGCGGCGGCTTCGCGCCTCGTGGGGGAATCCTCCGGCTCCGGACTCAGTCGACCAGATGCGCCCAGACCTTGCGCACGCCGGCGATCGTCTGCTCGACATCCTCGTCGGAATAGCGCTGATCCACGGGCAGGCGGATCACGGTGCGCTGAAGCTCGTCGACATTCGGGCAGCCATCCGGATCGTACTCGGTGTCGCGCCAGAAGGCGGGCACTGCAGGCGTCAGCGGATAGTAGCGCTTCATGCGCACCAACTCGGTGCGCAGAATGTTGCTCGCCGGTGACATGCCCGTGCTGATCGTCAGCCCCTCTGCGGCCAGGGCCTCTACCAGCTCATCGCGACGCCCGTCCCCTCCGGTGTAACGTCCAGCCACAGGCCACCAGGAGGGCTCGGCGCCGTCTGTCAGCCGTGGCAGGTCAAAATTCTTCAGGTCTGCCAGTTCCGCATAGTAGCGCCGGGCGATGTCGTCGCGCCGTTGCACGAGCCCCGCAAGTTTGCCCAGTTGCGCCAGGCCCACGGCGGCATGCAGGCCATTGGCCCGGTAGTTGAGGGCGAAGAAGGGGATGGGCTGGCCGCCGCGACCCACCGAGCCATCGCGCAGGTAGGTCTTGTCACGGAACAGGGAAGCGATACGGGCGACCTCGTCGTCGTTGGTCGTGACGAAGCCGCCGTCCCCTGTGGTCATCTGTTTGGACTCATTCATACTGAAGCCTGCTGCCGTACCCAATCCACCCAGGAGTCTGCCGCCGAGGCGGCCGCCGTGGGCCTGGGCACAATCCTCGAGAATGGTCACCCCTGTATCGTGCGCAAGCCGGGCAAAGGCATCCATGTCGCACGGCAATCCGGACATGTGCACGGCGATGACCACCTTGGTACGCGGGCCGATAAGATCACGCACGCTCTGCGGTGAAATGAGGCGTGTGTCGAGGTCGATGTCGGTGAAGACGGGTACTGCATGCAGGGCGGCTGTGCCGGAGGTCACGGCAATGGCATGACGAACCTAAAAAGCGTCACACGGGGCCGCTTCGAATTCGCTGACGACGCCACCGGGTCCCATGAGATTGCCCGACTGCAGGGCGCGGGACAGTTGCGCCTCTTCCTCGGCGCCGTAGCGGTTCGTTGACGTGTAGGTGTCGACTTGCTCTGCCGCCCGCCACGGATTGCGAGTTCTTCCATCGGCGCGTCCTCATTCGGTCTGTCGTTGACGAGTGATCTCCATGGGGCCAATTTGGTCCACCACGGGAGCGGCTAGAGAGACTCCAGCAGACGTGGCACTTCGACGAGGGCGTCGACACAATGCTCTGCCGGGAACTGATCGGCGGGCCAGTCGTGCCAGCCCCGCAGCCAGATGGCGGTGAGGCCCGCATCGGTTGCGCCCTGCACGTCGTTGACCGGATGATCACCGACGTAGACCGTGTCGGCAGGGTCCACGTCGAGCGATTCGAGGGCGGCAGCAAAGATGCGCGGGTCCGGCTTCTTGCAGCCCACTGCTTCGGAGACAATGACGGCATCGACCCGTTCATCGAGGCCGAGGTGGGCGATCTTGGCCTCCTGGGCGACGATGCTGCCATTGGTCAGGATGCCGAGGGCCATGTCCGCCTCGCGCAGTTCGTCGAGCACATCATGGGCACCCTCCATGGCGACGGAACAATCGGGGAAGGTTGTCAACCAGTGCTTGTCGACGGCCATCACCGTGGGGGCCTTGCTCCAGTCAAGACCGGCGATGATATCCGCGGCACGAGTCTCGGCGGCGTAGCCGTTGCCGTCGGCACGGCCGAGGACTTCGCGCACGCGCTGTTTGTCCAGCGCCAGCAGGTTCTCACCGAAGCGCCGCAGGAAGTGGTCAAGATAGACATCGATCGACAGTCGACGATCGACAAGCGTACAGTCCAGGTCGAAGATCACAGAGAGTATCATGCCACCAAACAAGGAAGGACGTCGCATATGAGCAATGCCTCTGGGGCTGGCACAGCCACCTACACCTGGTCACAGGTGACTGCTGAGGCAGCATTCGCCCCCAGGGATGGCGCCGGGGCGCTCTCCTTCGACGGGCGCATGTGGCTCCTTGGAGGCTGGAATCCAGGGGACAAGGAACACTTTCCGACAACCTGCAACAGCGAACTGTGGTCGTCGGCGGATGGCGCCGAATGGACGCCGCACAGGCACGCCCCCTGGGAGGGGCGCCACACGGCGGGCTACGCCGTGCACGACGGGGCGATGTGGATCATTGGCGGGGATGCCAATCAGCGGCACTATCAGAATGACGTGTGGCGCTCCACCAACGGCGTCGACTGGAACTGCGTGTGCACGCAGGTCCCTTGGGCACCACGGGCGTTGCATTACACCGTTGTCTTTGCCGGGGCGATGTGGGTGATGGGTGGGCAGACCATGCCCGCCTTCGGTGGCGGCGACGAATGTTTCTACGCCGACGTCTGGCGATCCGTCGATGGCGTGAACTGGACGTGTGTCTGTGCCCGGGCGCCCTGGCCCGCACGTGGCGCCATCGGCGCGGCGGCCGTACACGATGGCCGCATCTGGCTGCCGGGTGGCGGCCGGTATGACACACCGACAACGCCGCAACGGTCTTACTGGAACGATGTGTGGAGTTCGGAGAACGGCGTCGACTGGACCTGCGTCAGCGGCGCCGCTCCCTGGCATCCGAGGATGTACCACGAAGTGATCACCTTCGATGATCGCCTGTGGGTACTGGAGGGTTGGCACGAACTGAGCACCAATCGCAACGATGTCTGGCACAGTGCCGATGGTGTGCACTGGGAGGAATTGGCCGACACGCCCTGGGCACCGCGTCACGCAGCAAGCGTCCTCGTGCACGAGAATGCATTGTGGATGATCGCCGGCAACAACATGGAGTCGGATGTATGGAAACTCACCGGCAGCAAGGCCCCAAAGCAAGTCCAATAGACAGCCCAATAGAAAGGACGACGGCATGAGCACAACAGATCGAGTCGCGATCGTCACAGGCGCCGGTTCCGGCATCGGCAAGGCCTCGGCGCTGGCCCTGGTGGCGGCCGGTTACTCGGTGGCGCTGGCGGGACGGCGGGTGGACAAGCTTGAGGAGGTCGCCGCCGAGGCCGGTGCTGCTGCCCTGGCGGTGCCGACGGACGTGACCGACCCGGCATCCGTGCAGCAGCTGTTCGACACAACCACGCAACGTTTCGGCCGACTGGACGTGCTGTTCAACAATGCCGGCATGGGTGCCCCTGCGGTACCGCTGGAGGATCTCACCTTCGCACAATGGACGGCTGTGGTGAACGTCAACCTCACAGGGGTATTCCTGTGTACGCAGGCCGCCTTCCGGGTAATG
>JAQCJA010000257.1 GCA_027593305.1 bacterium | reverse complement strand
GCAACCCGGACAACATCTACCTCAACTATTCAGAAACCGGCGGCGCCAACTGGCTCCCCGGGAACCGTGCGATTCTGGTCAACGATACGCTCACGGTGGGCAATATCGAGGGCCGCACGACGGCTTTCCCGAGGATGGCGATCGACGAGCGGGACAACATCTTCATCACCTACGTTCGCGGCGCAAGTCGGGGTGGTGGCGCCGGCACCGACGACATCATGATGGCTCGCGTCAACAAGTCGGCGAGCCCCTTTTCCATGGAAGCCGTGGGGGCAACGGGCACGGTGGGCAGTACCGGAGGTGTACGCATCACTCCCGACGCTGACCGACAGACGGGTCCGGACCTTGCCGTAGGACGGGGGGATGTGTTGCACGTGCTCTACTTCCACGAGGAAGCGATCGCCGCCAACTCCAACATCGAGCACAAGACGATGCTCGCCGACGACTGGGATGACGTCAGCGGCTTCGGTTGGGAGGCCGGTCTCCACGGGGCTGATGTTGATGTCTTCGATCCGAGCCCCCTGACGAACACGGCGCTGAATACGGCGGCGACCTTTGTCTTTCCCACCGTTGTTGTGGACACCGTGAGCTCCCCGGACCGGGTGTACGCGCTGTACAAGTTTGCCGACCCAACCCTCGAGTCAGTTTTCTACAATCGATACATCTACGATCACGCCATCGGCAATGGCGCCGGATGGAACACGGCGACGGCCCAGGCGGTGTGGAGCACGGCGTCGAGCGCCGTATTTTCCAGCGGCGCCAATAACTACAACATCGAACTTGACTGGACCGTAGTCGACCGCGTCAGTGCCGTCGTTGACGACCGCCGGACGGACAAAGGTGAGTTACATATCGCCTTCTCCGCTGGCTACAGCTACAACACGGCTGGCGTCGTTGCCGAGCATGACATCTACTATGGCTTCTTCAACGGCCAATCGTGGACCCTGCCCGAGAAAGTGGCCGACGATGACGCCGGCACAGACGACGGCATCCTTGCGACGGACGTGTTTCTCAGCTCTCCAGCTCTCCAGCTCTTGCCCGCCGCCCGGGGGAGGCCAACGTCTACCTCGCCTTTACGGGCGGCAACGCCGACGGCCACGGGGTCCAGGGCATCAGCAACGCCGACAACCACCCGTACTTCAAAGTCCTCGGTCGTGCTGTAACATCAGAGGACGAGTCCCATCCTGCAGGAGGATATCAGTACGACCTGAGCTACACGCCGGTGAATCCCCACAATGCGACGGCCTCCGTCGACAGCAATGCCGTCTACGTCCATGTGGCGGACAACCTCACGGGCGAAGGCCTGGGTGCGACGGGCAAGAAGGGGGACGGCTTTCTTGCCGGCGACTGGGAGAATATCGGTACGAGTCTCCAGGATCAGGACAAGTACTTCGAGGGACGCATCAACGAAGACGCCGCCTCCGATCATGAGTGGGGGGACGACAACGACAAGATCGGCCTGCTGGTCAAGCTGAACGTCCTCGGCTCGGACTCGGTGACGAATCTGCAGGTCATCACTGCGAGCACTGCCGCAGACGGTGGCGCCGGGGCGCGAACCGTGCGGGTCGTTCTGCCACCCCCGGAATCGCTGGCTATTGGCGACTTCTTTCTCCTCGGCGCCAGGATCGACATCGTCGACGCCAACACGGCGCCCACGGTGTCGCTGTCCCAGCCCGACGGTGTCGCCGATACGGCCAATACCTCCTTCGCCATTCGTTACAGCCTGTCGGACCCCGATGACGATCTGGTCCCCAATGGTCTGCAAGCATCGCTGTACTTTGCCGAGAGTGGCGGCCTGAGCTCCGTGCAGGACATCCGCATCTTCGGGACTCTGATCGCCGACGAGAACGACAATACCGCGATCAACAGCGGCGGCACAAACGACTTCACCGAGGGTAACAACCAGACCTACTCCTGGGATGACCCGCCAACGGCCCTGAAGAACCTGCTCTTTGCCAGCATCCTGCAGGTGCCGAGCGCCGGGTACTACATCTATCTTGTCGCCGATGACGGCAAGAATCCGCCCGTCTTCGCGCGCAGTTCCGGGACCCTGGTTGTACGACACAAGCCCCTGGTCCTCTATCTCGACCCCGCCGATCGTGAGACGGTGGACACAGGTGTACGTTCCGGCAGCAATGCGAATCCGTACGATCTCGACTTTGCCGTGCGCGACTACGACAACCAGGGCTCCAGTCAGGTGGCCCTGTTCTATTCGGCTGTCAGCGGCCTGACGTCGGTGTCGGTGAGTGGTACCTATCCGAACCAGAGCTTCACCCTTGGCAAAAGCGTCGCCGGCGCGCGGGCAATCTTCATAGAGCACTCTGACACGCTGACCAGTGCCGACCATGACTTCAGCTGGGACACGACGGATTCCGTCTTCGTCACCCCGGACTCTGCCGCCGTTCTGGCAGGCAACTACTACCTCTACATCGTCGTCAGCGATGCCATCGACATCGTTGTGGGCCAGAGTGCTGCGCAACTCACCGTCCGCCACGCGCCCTCCTTCGTGTTCTACGAGCCACCCAAGGACACGCACCGACGGATCAATTCCGGCAGCCAGCCGGTCTACACGATCCAGTGGCAGAAGGGGCCGGGCGATGCGGACTTCGACGATGACGCCGAGATCGACTTCTACTACACCACCGACAACCCCGTAAACATCAACTACGAAGAAGTCCCCGATTCTCTGTTGAAGGACAGCGATACGCGAACCCTCGTCCTGGGCCGAGCCGAAGATGGTGGTGGTCGGCTCGACATGTACGGGTGGAATCTGCGCCATGCACCAGAAGATGTGCCAGCCGACGGCAGCAAGATCTGGCTGTATGCGGTGATCAGCGACGATGCGGGCAACAAGAGCGAAGTCCTCGGTGGCTCGCTGACCGTGTCACATACGCCCTTCATCAACCTGCTGACGAGTGACCTTGACGACCTGACCAGCTTTGACAAAAACGACGTGCTGCGCATCGCCTGGGACGACTACATGGTGGACGACGGTGTCGGCACGGACGACGCCTACATCCGCGTCTATGCGACGGAGAATCCGTCGAACTTCGTTACCGTAGCCGAGGTCGATGCCGCTGTTGACGGGGCGACCACGTTCTTGATCAACAGTTCTGACGGCAGTTCGGGGGGCACCATCACCCAGGTGCGCGAGAGCGACAGCGACTTCCTTGACTGGAACACGAAGCTTTTCGGCAGCGCGTCGACGGACTACGACATCTATGTCGCCATCAGCAAAGATGAGAGTTTCATCGATCTCAACGCGGGTGGCATCCAGCTGAGCAAGAGTTCCTCCCCCCTGTCCGTCGGTGGTGGTGGCTCCACGCCGCACGTCAGTGTAAGTCCCACGGACCTGGCCATCGCCATCGGTGACACAGTCACCTTCGACGTGATGGTGCAACATCCGAATCCGATCAACCTGGTGCAGATCGTGTTGACGATCAACAGCACCGACTTCGGCGTGCTCGATCAGGATCCCGCGGCAGGCAGTTTCAAGCCGTTCATCGACCTTGGCAATGTGTTTCCGTCCACGTCGGCCATCGAGAATCAGTTTGTTGCCGTCGGCAATCAGTTGCGCTTTGCCAAGTCGACTTTCTCCGGCCAGGTGGTGGGTACCACAACCGAGCCGGAGGCTCTGGCACGATTCCAGCTCGTGGGCCTTTCAACCCTCTCAGCCACACCCTCCCTGGTATTCTCCAGCGGTGCAACTGGCACCGTCCTCGGTCTGGTCGGCAACAGCGATCCGCTGCACACGGGTCTCGGTCTGACTGCGCCGCCGCCAGAATTGATTCGTCAGGCGCGCGGTCAGATCGTCGCCACCGTCGAACTCGAGGGACGCACAGTGCCACCCGCAACAGGTGATCACACGGCCCTGCTGGACATCCATCTGCGCCTGCCCGGCAGCACAGAGGACATCCTCGGTGCCTTCAAGGATGACAACGACGACGATCTGGCTACGAGCGACACCCTCGAAGTAGAGACCAATGCGAGCGGTCTACTCACGCTGGTCAGCGTACCGGCCGGCCGTTACGTGCTCACTGTCAAAGACACGAGCCACGTGAGTGGTCGCACGGATACGATCATCGTACGCAATGGTGAGACGGTGACCATCAGTGCGGCGAACAACAACGGCTTCTACGGCTCCGATCTGCGCGGTGATCCGACGTCTCTGCTGCCCTCGAGTGGGCGTGAACTGATCGCCGGCGACGTGAGTGAGGACAACGAAATCAACGAGGACGATGTCAACCTGATCATCGCCGCATGGGGCACGAACAACACGGTGGCCAATTTCCGCCAGGCGGACATCAACAACGACGATATCGTCGGGGCAGCGGACCTGACGGTGACGACATCGAACTTCGGTAACAGTCAGGGCTTCGGTGCGCCGCCGGTCTACAAGAAGGGGAGTGCCGCAGCGTCGGGGCATCCGGGGACCCGCAATGACCGCGCCGCATTCGAACTGCGGCCCATCACCGTGCGTTCCGGCCGGGCGGTGGCCCCCGGTGAGGTGATCGGTGTCGAAGTCTTCGGCCGTGACCTGGCCGATCTGGCGGGCTACGAATTCCGCATCGACCTGGACGAGACACGTCTGCGGCCCCTGGTCGACCGTGTCGCCAAGGGGGATGTCTTTGCCGGCAACCCGTACGGATCCGTCTTCGATGTGCAACACGAAGAGGGAAGCCTGCGAATCCTCGGTTCGCGCATTGGCAAGCAGTGGTCCGCCGGTGGTGAGGGCTCGCTGGCAAAGCTGTGGTTCGAGGTGATCGATACCGGCGCCGAGGAGAGTCTGACACTTGGTGATGGTGTGTTGCTGAACACCCGTTACCAAGCGGACCACATGGCCTGGAGCAACTCCCTCTTCGACATGCTCCTGCCGCAACAGGCGGCCCTCGATGTGAACTACCCGAATCCCTTCAACCCGTCGACGGTGATACCCTTCGCGCTGCCCGGTGCGGTGACCGATGTGCAACTGCAGATCTACAATCTGCTGGGGCAACGTGTCCGCAGCCTGCTGTCGGGTCCCATGACGCCCGGGTTTCACACCATCCTCTGGAACGGTCGCGATGACGCTGGCCGTCAGGTCGCAGCGGGGCTCTATATCTCAGAACTGCGCACGCCGGAGTTTCGTCAGACGCGCAAGATGACACTCGTCAAGTGAACGTCCCGTGCTGCGTCTGACGACATGGACACTGGCGGCCCTGCTCGCGGCGGTCAGCCTTGCCCGGGCAGCGGATCCCGTTTTCGAGAACCGCACACCCGTGGGCTTCAACCCCGGCGACAGCACGATTGTGCAGGATTTTGTCTCCGGCAACGATGTGTCCATCCGTGTGGATCTGAATCAGGCCGCGACGTATGAATACCCCGTCATCGGCCACTTTCATGCAGTGGAGCGCAGCGAGCAACTGAGCGCGACCGATACGGACGGCCTGCAGATCGATATCGCCATCGTCGACGTGGCACCCTTCAGCACGAGCGACAACATCCCTCTACCGGGCGTGACCCAGTTCCTGTCCACTGCACCCGAGATCCATATGGCGTGGATCGAGCAGTCCATCTACACGATCGGCCAGGCGCCCCTGCCGTTCACTGCCGGCACAACCGCCGCATACGAGGTCTTCTACGCCAACTCCAGCGACGGTGGCGCCTCTTTCAGCACGCCCGTGAGTGTATCCAATGGCATCAGCTACTACCTGATTACCGCCGATGGAGCCGGCACGGCTTTCTCGACGCTGGATCTCGAAGTTGACAGCGGCGGCAATCCGCGAGTCGTCTACGCTTTCGTGACGACGGCGGATCACACGCATGACAACAACGTGTACTTCGGCTATTCCATCGACGGTGGTACCACGTGGCAGCCGCCACTGATCCTCAACGATCGCACGACCGTCGGCAACACCGAAGGCCGGCGGACCGCATTTCCACGCATGGCCATCGACGACCGCGATCGGATCTTCGTCAGTTATGTGCGCGGCACAACGCTGGCAGGCACCACCGACGACGTAATGCTTGCCAAGATCGACCACCACGTCAGCCCCTTCGCCCAGGTGCCGATCGGCTCCCTGGGCACGGTCGGCTCATCTGGTGGCATACGGTTGACGGACGATGCCCAGCGACACACGGGCCCCGACCTCGCCGTCGGTGACGGCGATGTACTGCATGTGGTCTATTTCAACGACGATCTGGATCGGATCGAACACAAGCGGTTGTCGACGGACACAACCTGGGTGGACGTCAGTGCCAGCGGCTGGGATCAGGGGAGCAACGGTGCCATTGTGGCGTCTTTCGATGATGAAGCCGCGACCAATGCAGTGCTGAACCGTGATGCGACGTTCTACTTTCCCACCGTCGCGATCGATCGCCTGCGCCTGCCGGACCGGGCGTTTGCGGTCTACAAATATGGCGCCGGGCCGCTGGCCGAAACCATCGGCTACAACCAGTATGATGACGACGGCAGCACGGGTCCCAACGCCATCTGGGGGACGGCCCAGGCCGTCTGGAGCACGGGGGCCACACCCCTGTTCACCGATGCCGGCGTCAGCGACAACCATGAGATCGAACTCGACTGGACGATCACGGAACGGGTTGCAGCGGTCGTCGACGAGCGACTGGACGATCGCGGCGATCTGCACATTGCCTTCACCGCCGGCCACAGCACCGGTGGTGAGCACGACGTCTACTTCGCGACATACAACGGCACGACCTGGACGCTGCCTGAGAAAGTTGCTGATGACGACTCGGATGGCGCCGGAATCGAGGATGGCATCGCCGCCACCGACACCTACCTGCTGAGCCCGGCTCTGGCGACGCATCGGGACTTTGAGAGTCTGTTCCTCGCCTTCGGCGCCGGCACGGCGGAAGGCTTCGGCGTCCGG
>JAQCJA010000256.1 GCA_027593305.1 bacterium | reverse complement strand
CCGCCTCCAGAGCACGAGCCGGTGCCACTCTGTGCGCCGCCTTGACTCGCCCTTGCGATCGGTCCACGCTTCGTCGGTGGCCAGGCAGGCCGTTGTGACCTGTGTGCCGCTGGGGGTGAATCGGGTATCGGGATCCGCACCGAGATTGCCCAGGAGAACCACCTTGTTGACGCACTTTGTCTGCATCGGTTCAGGCTCCTGCAATGACACATGGGGATGGGGAGTTCAAAGTGATCCTATGCCGCGATCTCATGCCGCGATCTCATGCGGCGATCTCATGCGGCCAGGGCGGGGATGGTCTTGCGCTTGCGGCGGGACTGCGGTGTTTCGATGCCATAGCGGCGACAGAGTCGGCCGAAGCTGCCGGGGGCAATACCGAGAGCCAGGCCGGCGTCGCGGTTGCTGGCGTAGATGCGGGCGGCGCGCTCGACGCGCTCGCGGTCGAACTGGTCCATGATTCGACTCCCTCCTGCGGGTTGTTCGTTGAAGGAAAGCAACACCCTTACTGGTGCTGCCATCATGTGCACATCAGTATACTACTCGCATGTGCACTATGTCAATGAGTTTCTGCAGGTGGGACGAATTTTACCTGATCCGGTCGAGCACCTCGAGAAAGCGGTCCACGTCAGCAGAACTGTTATACAGATGACCGGAAACCCGAACACGCCCGTATTGCCCCCAGACCAGGACATCGTGACCGGCAAGCTTTTCGGTCAGGCCTTCGGCATCATCATGCAGAAAGCAGGTATTGCCCGAGCGAGCCTCCCGCGTTGAGGGCGAGATCACGGTACGCCCGCGGGTCCGCAGGCCGGCTTCGAGTTGTTCGGAGAGATCCCAGGCGTGATCCTGAATGACGTCAACGCCAAGAGCCAGCAGACGCTGCAGGGCGCGCTCCAGGAACAACACCACGATCATGGCCGGATTGCCGGGCTCCAGACGCGCCGGCATGGGTTGGACCGCCACCTTCGGCTGTCGTTCGGCTCCCTGTGCCGGCCATGTGGCCAGGTTATGCCAGCCGAAGCAACTGTCCGTGACCATCTCGGCTGCACGCTCGCTGACATAGCAGGGCGCCGTTCCATGAGTGGCAAGTAACCACTTGTAACTGCTGCTGATACACAGATCTGTCATGGCTGCCGGCACGCGGACCACACCGGCAGCATGGGTACTGTCCACGGCCAGCAGACAGCTTTCAGATCGCGCCCGCAGCCCCTGTGCAAGGCTGCTGATGTCGAGATTCTGCCCTGTGTAGAAACTGACCTGACTGACGGCAACCACACGGGTGCGCGCGTCCATGGCCTCGAGCAGATCCTTTTCATGCACACACCAGTCGCGATGTGACACCATGCGCACCTCGACACCGAGATCCTCCAGCTGCCTCCATGCATATGCCACCGAAGGAAACTCGAGATTGTCCGTCACGACGTTGTCTCCGGCCTGCCAATCCAGCCCGCGCGCCAGCCAGTTCATGCCTTCCGCCGCGCAGGGCAGGAAGCCGACACGCTCCGCCGGCACACCCCACAACTGTCCCACGGCGTCACGACACCTCTCCCCCCGGTGATAGACTTCGCTGCGACCGGCCAGACCACCACTCTTGAGCCGCGAAAAATCGGCGTACACAGCCTCAAACTCGCGCAGCCAGGGCGCCTCCCCACCAGTGCACAAATGAGTGACGCCATCGAGGCCGACGAACTCTGTCGGTGAAATCAACGGATCGATCGTTTGCATGGTCATTTCCCTGTGTCGTGAAGACTGGTCCAGGCGGCGATGCCCGCCAGCGCGTAGAATATGGCTCCCAGGAGGAAGACGGTGCCCTCCGCCCCCCCGATCTGCAGCACCAGCCAACCAAGATTCGGCCCTGCCGCGGAGCCAAAATCTGAGGCTGTAACATACGAGGCCACAGCCCGGGAGCCCCCATTGCCAGCTTCAGCCTGCAATACGACAGCAACACCCGTTGCCGTAACGTAAAACGCCAGGATCGCAGCGATCATAAACGCTGGTGGCAATTGTGGCGCTGCGGCGACTGCCAGCACAAGGGCGCCGGCAATGAAATAGACCGCCCCCGATCGCCGCCGGCCGACCCGATCGGCAACATGGCCGAGAAGTGGCGCCATAAGGTCGGCGACCCAGCGAGTGGCCAGCAGCAGACCCGTAAGGCTCGCTACGCCGAGACCGAGGGCGCCCCCGAGATCTGCGTCTCCGAGACGAGCCCCCAGTACTGCTCCCAGTGTGGCTGCGATCAATCCCTGCCCGACACAGCCGCTGGCGAAACCGCAGAACAGCAAACCCCTGGCGACCGGCCCGGAGGTCGACATATCACGAGGCCGGGTGCGTGGCAACCCTTGACGTGACCAGGGCCCGAGGGGAACACACACGATGGACGCCGCCGCGAAAATGAACAGCGTCGCCGAGAAACCGATCAGATCATGCCCAAGGGCTCCCAGCAGATTGCCGGAAATCGACCCCAGACGGGAGATGCCGCTGTAGAATCCCATGGCTCGACCCAGGTGGACCTGACCATCGGGACGGACCACAAGACCTTCGCGGGCAGCATCAACAACAGTCATCAGGCCGATCTGGCGGATGAAGGACCAGCAGACCCCCCAGACGATGCGAGCCGCCAGCAGCCCCGGGAACCAGGTGACCGTGCCGTAGACGAGATTGAGCAGCGCACCCGTGGTGAGTGCCACGATCAGCAGCCACGCCAGACTCCAGCGGCGGCAGCCTCTTTCGGCCAGGTGATTGGTCACCAGGCGGACGACACGATTGGCTGACAGCAGAATGCCGACCTGGTATGGCTGCAACCCCAGATCGACGTAGATCGTTGGCAACACAGCATAGAGCATCTGATCGCCCAGCAGCGAGGATGCCGTTGCCAGCGAGACGAACCAAACACCGCGATTTCGCTTCAAAGCTTTTCCGCGTTTTCCATCATCGCTGCAGAGCGCGCGGCTTCCATCAGATCCTCATCTTTCACCAGATGTGCGATGCGAAGATCTG
Source organism: bacterium (assembly GCA_027593305.1). Taxonomy (GTDB): domain Bacteria; phylum Latescibacterota; class UBA2968; order UBA8231; family UBA8231; genus UBA8231. The sequence goes on along the minus strand of JAQCJA010000256.1, from coordinate 3,879 downwards.
CCAGACCCGCTTGCCTGGTGCCCAGAATTTCTCCGGGACCACGTATCTCTAAATCTTTGCGTGCCAATATAAATCCATCATTTGTTGAACATAATGCATCAAGTCGTTCCCGCCACTCCTGACCTTCACCCTCCGTGGGATAGGCAACGAGAATACAGTAGGCCTCTGCCCCGCCGCGGCCGACCCGACCCCGAAGCTGATGTAACTGCGCCAGGCCGAATCGCTCGGCGTGTTCGATAACCATAACGGTTGCATTGGCGACATCGACTCCAACCTCGATCACCGTCGTCGAAACGAGCACATCTACTTCCCCCGCAACAAATTGCGCCATGACGAGGGCCTTCTCTTCTGCCGGAAGACGCCCGTAGATCAACGCCACGCGGCAGTCTGCGAGCCACTCGCTGCGCAGTTCCTCATATCCGGACTGGGCCGATGTCAGGTCGATTCTGGCGGAATCCTCGATCAGCGGATAGACGACGTAGGCCTGCCGGCCCGCGCGCACCTGCTCAGCGACGAAGCCGAAAATTCGGTCCCGGCGGGCGGGGTCGCGCATGGCCGTGCGCACCGGCCGGCGCCCCGGTGGCAGTTCATCGATGACGGAGACGGAAAGGTCTCCGTAGACGGTCAGGGCCAGAGACCGCGGGATGGGTGTCGCCGTCATGATCAGCAGATCGAGAACTCCCCCGGCGCCAGCTCCCTTGGTCGACAGCCTGTCGCGCTGTGCGACACCGAAGCGGTGCTGTTCATCCACGATCGCCAGTCCCAGGCGGGCGAATTCCACGTCGTCCTCAAGCAGCGCATGTGTGCCAACGACAAGTCGGGTCGCACCACTGGCCAGTCCGTTACGCAGTTCGCGCTTGAGCGCCGCCCGCGCCCCACCTTTGAACAGCACCACATCCTGCATGCCGAGGGCCGTCGTCAGCCGACGCACGTTGTGGAAATGCTGCTCCGCGAGGATCTCCGTTGGCGCCATGATCGCCACCTGCCACCCCTGTTCGATGACACGCAGGGCCGCACACAGGGCGACAAGGGTCTTGCCGGAGCCTACGTCGCCGTGCAGCAGGCGTCGCATGGGCACCGTACTCCCCAGATCCACACCGATTTCGTCGATGCAACGGTGCTGCGCGGCCGTCAAGGCAAAGGGCAGATTCTGCAGCAGGCGTGGCACAAGATCCTGACTGGCAGCAAAAGATAACCCCTCCTGGGCCCGCAGGGCACGTCGTCGTGACTCCAGTTCACGCTGCAACAGGAACAACTCCTCAAAGGCAAGCCGCCGCCGGGCCGGTTCTACCATGGCCAGACTTTCAGGAAAATGCACCGCCCGAAGAGCCTCCATCAGAGACATCAGGCCCAGGCGAGCCTCACCGCCCGGCGGCAACTGCGTAGGCAGATGAGCGGCGCAGACCTTCAACGCCTCGGCAACCAGACGACGAAACCCACGACTGCGCAGGCCCCGTTCCTTCAGATCCGCCGTAGAACCGTAGAGGGGGATGACACCCCCGGTGTGCAGCAGTTCACCTTCGCCGTCATCACTGACAAACTCATACTCCGGATGGGACACTTGCCGGGAGCCACGGAAGATCTCGATCCGGCCACTCAAGGCGATCACGTCACCCGGCTCAAACGTGTGGTAGCGTCCGCCCTGGAACCACACACACCGCAACGTGCCCGTGTCGTCGGCTACTTCCACTGAGTGTGGTGGTGATCGATTGCCCCGGCGAACAGGCGGAGCGGTCTTTGAGGAACAAACTTCAACTATGAGCGTAACTTCCTCTCCGACAATTGCATCAGCTATGGATACAATACGGCTTCTATCGAGATGCCGGCGCGGAATACGAACCAGTAGATCACCGATCGTGCAGATGCCCGCCTCCCGCAGAACAGCGCCTCGACGCGCGCCCACACCGGAGAGCTTTTCGATCGCCTGAGCGGCGATAGCACCCGTCAACAGTGGTGGACGGACATCATCGACCTCAGGTTCGACATGTTCGGGTGGTTGCGACGATCTGTGTGGAGACACGGGATCACTCCGGTCGATTGCCATTGATCTACGAGCCGATAACAGTCGCGCGTGAATTCTTGTAAGTTCTGCTACTTAGTATCAATTACTACTAAAGCTTTCTCGTAGAACGCCGATCCATACCTACAGACCAGGGCACCAGATCGACACCGATCGCATTCGGCGACCGGACACCCTTTGGGACCTGAGTCCCGAGAAACATGGAGTGAATATCATGAAAGCTACCAGGGGCATTCGGGCACAACTTCCTGATGGTATCGAGATCGGCCAGCGATTTCTGCTCCGCTTTGACGATCCCAGAGTGGAAGCAGGTGCCTACCAGGGACGCCTGCAGGACATGAGCAAGAGCGGCCTTATGTGCTTTGACGCGCCGGACGACGTGCGCCCGCGCAAAGGTACGCCGATCACGGTACGCAGCATCCAGCAGAACCCCGGCGGCAGCTCGTGCAGTTTCTCCAGCGAGATTCGCGGCCGCGGACGCCTGCGAGGCAAGCTCCCGGTCCTGCTCGTTGAACCACCGGAACGTATGGAGGCCAGAGCTCGCAGGGGGGCTCACAGGGTCCGCGTCTGCCTGCGCGGCAACATGACCTGGCGGGAAGCCCCACGATGTCCACAGCAACGGGCCAGCGTCGTGATCACCAACCTCAGCGGTGGTGGTGCTCAGGTCTACACTCGCCAGCAACCGGATGCAGGATTTCTCGAAATCACCATCTCGGCGCCCATACCATTTATCGAGGAAACTGCCCGCCGAGCGCTTCCCAGGGCAGGTGTTATAACACGTCGTATGTCACTGGCCTCCAACCAGTTCAGTGATGCATGTGAGAAGGTGAATGAACGATTCTCCGGCATCCGGTCACAAGTTGTTTCCTGCACCGTCCACAGCCGCGACGAACGCGGGCCCGTCTACGCACTCTCTCTTTCCTTCTGCGACCAACAGGAGGGCTGCTACCAACTGGTCCGCTACCTGGAACGACAATCGGCCCGCAAGGGGATCGACACCGAAGCACCCGGTCCCCGGCGACCGTTGGCAACCGCCGCCTGAGAGGCGCCGCGGAACTGGCTTGACACCGGTTCTGCGGCGCTGGTATACTTGCAGGGCTTTCGGCTCTGACGGGGGCATTCTGTTCATCTTGCGTAACCTATAGCGGTGCAGATTTGCCCAGACGGCAAACTTTTTCGCATTTCCTGATCGGCACCGCATCTCTTGAGCGACCGTCGTTCTTCTACGCCTATGCGGGCATGTGGTTGCATCTCATTGTCAGCGTCCCTGTGCTTGTTTTTTTCGTGCACGTTCCGCTTGTCGAAGCCCTGTCGTCGATGGCGATCGGCTCCCTGAGCCTCGGGATTCTGGTCTACAGCGTGCTCTCGCGTGAATACGGCCTGCTGGTCAACATTGTCTCCTATGTGCTGAGCATCGGTCGCGCCATTGAACCTGCCGACCTGGGGTATACCTTTCTCGTTATCGCCATCATCATCTCCATGGCCTCCGGATACATGCTGATTTCGAGCGAGTATCGACGCTACACGCGCGAGGTGTACAGCGGCGACGAAAGCGGCATACCATTGTGGATCACCGTATGCATCGGCACGACCCTGGTCCTGCTTTTCATCTACGGACTTCGGCTGCTCTGAGCCGCTAGCGGATCTTCAGCGTTGCCAGGCCTGTCATCGCCAGAATCCCGGCGATGATCCAGAAGCGGATCACAATCTTCGTATCGGCCAGTCCCTGCGCCTGAAAATGATGATGGATCGGGGCTGAACGGAAGAATCGTCGTCCCAGCCAGCGGATGCCGATCTTCTCCTGAATCACCACCGACAGTGCCTCCCCGACAAAGACCCCGCCAACCAGGAGAAACAGA
>JAQCJA010000255.1 GCA_027593305.1 bacterium | reverse complement strand
ACATGGCAAGCAATGCCCTGCCTTCTACAACACCATCAGCGAGTTGATCAAGGCCCAGGGTGTCCCGGATGCCGCCTTCATCAACACGCCGCACAAGTATCACTTCGACAACACCAGGGACTGTCTGACGGCCGGCATGGACGTGCTGCTGGAAAAACCGATGGTGATCAACGCCGCCGAAGCCAGACGGCTGATCAAGGTTCGGGACAAGTGCAAGAAGCTGCTGGTGGTTGCTTTTCCCGGCAGTCTGTCCCCGGCGGTGAAGAAGGCGAAACAGATGATCGCCTCCGGGAAGCTCGGCAACGTGACCTCCGTATCAGCTTACGTACACCAGCACTGGAAGCTGGCGACGGTAGGGAAGTGGCGGCAGGACCCGGAGATCTCCGGTGGTGGCTTTCTTTTCGACACGGGGTCACACATGGTCAACACCGTGGTCGATCTGATAGATCAGGACGTGGTTCAGGTCTGTGCCCTGATGGACAATAGTGGCACGCTCGTGGACATCAACTCGACCGTCAGCGGCCGCTTTCGTGGTGGCGCAATGTTTTCCATGGCGGCGGCGGGAGATTCCATGCACTGCACGTCCGAGGTGACCGTGATCGGCGACAAGGGCATTCTGCAGACCGGTATCTGGGGTGAGCGGCTGCGCTTCAAACCGCTCAAGGAAAGCAGCTTCGCCGATGTTTCCTGTCCACCATCGAAGGGGGTCTGGGAACAGTTTCTCAAGGTGCGGGCCGGCAAACAGGCCAATCCCTGCCCGCCCGAAGTCGGCCTGCGGTTCGCGAAACTCATGGACATGATCCGCACGAGCGACACCACGCAGAAGACGATCAAGGCGCGGTAGCCAGAGCTGGCAGGAAATATCAGCCCCCGGATGCAGCAGCATCCGGGGGCCCGGGCGTCCCCTCCACGATACTTGCGCCACTCAGCGGACGGCAGTTAGATAGTCAACGGCGCGGGCGTCCTCGAATGTCAGAGTCGACCCGCCGCGTCAGCAATCATTGCGCCGCGCAGAACAGCAGAATCGACGACGGCTTCCCGCGACTGCGCGTGTGTCGGCATCAACAGGACAGTTCGCGGGAGACAAGAAACATGAAAGACAGAGCACGGGGCCTCGCGCTCGCCGCCGCACTGGGTCTGACGGCTCTCACTGCCCAGGCCAAGACGCTGGTGTACTGCTCTGAGGGCAGCCCCGAGGGCTTCAACGCCTCGCTCTACACGGCGGGCACCACCTTCGATGCCTCCTCACGTCAGATCTTTGACCGACTCGTCGAGTTCGAGCCTACCAACCTCACAATTGTACCCGGGCTGGCGGAGAGTTGGACCATCTCCGACGACGGCCTGTCCTACACGTTCAAGCTGCGCGCCGGCGTCAAGTTCCATGCCAGCAGAAACTTTACGCCGTCGCGCGAGTTCAACGCCGATGACGTCGTCTACAGCTTCGAGCGTCAGTTGCTGGTCGACCATCCCATGCACAACGTGTCCGGCGGCCAGTACGAATACTTCGAGTCGATGGACATGCCTGCCCTGATCCAGTCCATCGACAAAATCGACGCCCTGACCGTGCGGTTCACCCTGAACCGACCCGAGGCCCCCTTTCTTTCCAACCTGGGCATGGACTTCGCCTCCATCATGTCCAGGGAGCAGGCGGACGCCCTGCTCGCTGCAGGCACGCCTGAGAAGGCTGATCTGCAGCCCGTCGGCACTGGCCCGTTCCTGCTGCTGGCGTATCAGAAGGACGCCGTCATCCGCTACAAGGCCCATCCCGACTACTGGGCGGGAAAGGCTGCCATCGACGACCTGATCTTCGCCATCACGCCGGACGCCTCGGTGCGACTGCAGAAGCTGCGTGCCGGCGAGTGTCACGTGATGGCCTACCCCAACCCGGCTGACATCGCCAGCATCCGGAGTGATCCGGCGCTCATTCTGCAGGAACAGGCGGGGATGAACATCGGCTACCTCGCGTTCAACACCGAGAAGGCACCCTTCACCGACAAACGCGTGCGTCAGGCACTCAACATGGCCGTCGACAAACAGGCCATCATCGACGCCGTGTACCAGGGCGAAGGCATGATTGCCAAGAACCCCTTCCCGCCCACAATCTGGTCGTACAACGAGTCAATCCAGGACTACGCCTACGACCCGGAGGGGGCCCGCAGGTTGCTGGCGGAAGCGGGCGTGAGCCATCTCGAGACCGACATCTGGGCCATGCCGGTGCAGCGCCCCTACAACCCAAACGCACGCCGCATGGCAGAGCTGATTCAGTCCGACTGGGCCAAGGTCGGCGTCACCGCCCGGCCCGTCACCTTCGAGTGGGGGGAGTATCTGAAGCGCTCGAAGATGGGCGAGCACCAGACCGTGCTGCTCGGCTGGACGGGTGACAACGGCGACCCGGACAACTTTCTGTTCACACTGCTCAGTTGCGGCGCCGCCAGGGACGCCGCCAATCGCGCCCGCTGGTGCAACGAGGATTTCGAGGCCCTGTTGATGCAGGCCAAAAGCACCGCCGATATCGCCAGGCGTACGGAGTACTACGAGAAGGCGCAGGTCATCTTCAAGGAAGAGGCGCCGTGGATCACCATTGCCCACTCGGTGGTATTCATGCCCATGCGCAACGAAGTTGTGGGCTACAGAATCGACCCCTTCGGCCTGCACAAATTCTACGGCGTCGATCTGCAATGAGCGTCGACCTGCAATAAGATTTCCTCTTGATCCGATTCATCCTCACTCGTGTTGGCCTGGTGCTGCCGACTTTTATCGGCATCACGCTGCTGGCCTTCGCCATGATCCGGCTGATCCCCGGCGACCCGGTGGAGTTGCTGGTGGGAGAGCGCGGCATGACGGCCGAACGGCACGCCCAACTGCGCGCCGGCCTCGGTCTCGACAAGCCGCTGCTGGTGCAGTACGCCAGCTACATCGGCGGCGTGTTGCACGGCGACCTCGGCAAGTCCATCGTCACCAAGCGGCCCGTGAGCGAAGAGTTTTTCACGCTGTTCCCGGCGACGGTCGAGTTGTCCTTGTGCGCCCTTCTCTTCGCGGTCCTTCTCGGCCTGCCGGCGGGTATCATCGCCGCGGTACGCCGCGGCAGCACGTTCGACCACACGGTGATGGGCGTCGCCCTGACGGGCTACTCCATGCCGATCTTCTGGTGGGGTCTGCTGCTCATCATCCTGTTTTCCGGCATCCTCGGCTGGACCCCGGTTTCCGGGCGCATCTCCCTGCTCTTCTACTTCGACGCCGTAACGGGCTTCATGCTCATCGACAGCCTGCTGTCGGGACAGGAGGGCGCGTTTGTCTCGACGCTCTCGCACCTGGTGCTGCCAACGATCGTGCTTGGCACCATCCCGCTTGCGGTGATCGCGCGGCAGACCCGTTCGGCGATGCTCGAGGTATTGAACGAGGATTACGTACGCACGGCGCGTGCCAAGGGCCTGGCGCCGCTGCGTGTGATCGGCCTGCATGCGCTGCGCAATGCGCTGATCCCGGTGGTGACCGTCATCGGGCTGCAGGTAGGGGTCCTGTTCTCCGGTGCCGTGCTGACAGAGACCATCTTCGCCTGGCCGGGCATCGGCAAGTGGCTGATCGACTCCATCAGTCGCCGCGATTATCCCTCGGTGCAGGGCGGCATTCTGCTCATCGCCACGACTGTCATCCTCGTCAACCTGGCAGTGGACCTGGTGTACGGGCTCATCAACCCGCGCATCCGCCACAACCGCTGATCGTGCACACCACGCCATGAGCGCGAGCATCGAGACACCGACGGCTCAGGTCCAGGCCCAGGTACACGAGCCGCCGCACCCGCTGCGTGAATTCTGGAGTTACTTCAGCCAGAACCAGGGCGCCGTGGCGGGACTGCTGGTGTTTGCCGTGATCTGCCTCGTCGCCATCAGCGCCGACTTCACCCATCCACACCCGCCCAACGAGCAGTTCCGTGAACATTTCCTGCAGCCACCCATGTGGCAGGAAGGGGGCAGCGCCGAGTTCCCGCTGGGTACCGACGCCGTCGGCCGCGACATGCTGTCGCGAATCATGCATGGCGCCCGCTACTCGCTGGTCATCGGTCTGATCGTGATCTCCCTGTCGCTTACGGCTGGCATCACACTGGGGCTGGTAGCGGCCTTTCACCGCGGTGTGATCGAGATCGTCGTCATGCGCACGATGGACATCCTGCTGTCGTTGCCGAGCCTGCTGCTGGCGGTGGTGATCGTTGCCATCCTGGGTCCGGATCTGTTCAACGCCATGCTGGCGATCTCGGTGGTCTACATCCCGCATCTGGTACGGCTGACACGCGCCGCCGCCCTCACCGAACGCAGCAAGGACTACGTTACCGCCTCGCGCGTCGCCGGCGCCGGCACCCTCAGACTGGCGGTGGTGACGGTGCTGCCCAACTGCCTGGCGCCGCTCATCGTGCAGGCGACCCTCAGCTTCTCCAGCGCCATCCTGGATGCCGCCGCCCTCGGCTTCCTCGGCATGGGGGCGCAACCGCCGACACCGGAGTGGGGGACCATGCTCGCCGAAGCACGCGAGTTCGTGCTGCGCGCCTGGTGGGTGGTGACCTTCCCCGGCGTGGCCATCCTGGTCACCGTGCTGGCGTTGAATCTGCTGGGCGACGGGTTGCGTGATGCCCTCGATCCCAAGCTCAAGCGAATGTAGCCGTGGCCCTTCTCGATGTACAGAACCTGACTGTGGAGTTCGGCTCGTTCCGGGCGGTGGACGGCGTCTCGCTGACTGTCGAGCCCGGTGAGGTGCTCGGCATCGTCGGTGAATCCGGCTCCGGCAAGAGCGTCACCATGCTGGCGCTGATGGGGCTCGTTGCCTGGCCTGGCATCGTCACTGCCGACCGTCTGCAGTTTGACGGTCAGGACCTGCTCGCCATGCAGCCGCCAGAGCGACGGCGCATCACCGGCAAGGACGTGGCGATGATCTTCCAGGAGCCCACGACCAGCCTGAACCCGTGCTTCACCGTCGGCTTCCAGATCATGGAGGCGATCAAGGTGCACCAGGGAGGCAGTCGCGCCGAGAGACGCGAGCGCACCATTCACCTGCTGGATCAGGTCGGCATTCCTGCTCCCGCCGGTCGCCTGTCCTCGTTTCCGCATCAGCTCTCCGGCGGCATGAATCAGCGCGTGATGATCGCCATGGCCATCGCCTGCCATCCCAAGCTGCTGATCGCCGACGAGCCGACGACGGCACTCGACGTCACCATTCAGGCACAGATCCTCGACCTGCTGCTGCAACTGCAGCAGGACACCGGCATGGCGCTGGTGCTGATCACCCATGACATGGGCGTCATCGCCGAGACGGCACAACGGATCGGCGTGATGTATGCCGGGCAGCTGGTGGAAGAGCGCAGCGTCGGCGACCTGTTCACCCGCCCGCAGCATCCATACACCGGCGCGCTGCTCGATGCTCTGCCCGAGCGCGCCGGGGGCCGCCAACGCCTGCCGACCATCCCGGGTGTCGTGCCCGGTCCCTACGACCGGCCGCATGGCTGCCTGTTCCATCCGCGCTGCCAGCACGTGCAGGAGCGCTGCCGCAGTGAGTCGCCGCCGCTGTCCGGCGCGCCCGGTGCCCGGCACCGATGTTTCTTTCCGCTCGGGACGGATGCCCCATGAGCGGCGGCGTGTGCGTTTTCTCCGCCGCCGCCGAGGGTTCCACGCCGCCCGGACCAGATCGCTGCGCGATCCGGAGGAAGGTCGTCCAGTGAGCGCTGCGCCGGTATTGGAGGCTCAGGCGCTCACGCGTCACTACCAGGTGCGCCGTGGACTGTTCGCCGGCTCGGCGACGCTGCGCGCCGTTGACGGTGTGAGCTTCAGCCTGCAGCCGGGCAACACGCTGGCGGTGGTAGGCGAATCCGGCTGCGGCAAATCGACCCTGGCGCGGTTGGTGACGCTCATCGAGCCCCCCACTGCGGGCAGCCTGGTCATCGTCGGTGAGGCAGTACGTCCGGGTGACGCGGCGCAGGCGCGCTCCTTGCGCAGTACCGTGCAGATGGTATTCCAGGATCCCTATGGGTCGCTCAATCCGCGCAAGAAAGTCGGTGCCATCCTCGAGGAGCCGCTGGTCATCAATACCGATCAATCCGCAGCCGAACGCCGCGAGCGCGGGCGGGCGATGCTGGCGCGGGTAGGCCTGCGCCCGGAACACTACGACCGCTACCCGCACATGTTCTCCGGTGGCCAGCGCCAGCGCATCGCCATCGCCCGTGCGCTGATTTTGGAGCCACGCATCGTTGTTGCCGACGAGCCGGTGTCGGCGCTGGACGTCTCCATCCAGGCACAGGTGCTCAACCTGCTGATGGATCTCCAGCAGGAAATGGGCGTGGCCTATCTGTTCATCTCACACGGCCTGTCCGTGGTCGAACTCATCAGCGACGAGGTGCTGGTGATGTATCTGGGCCGCACCGCCGAGCAGGGGCCCAAGGAGCAGGTGTTCCGCAACCCGCGGCATCCCTACACCCGTGCGCTGCTGGCCAGCACACCCTTCGTGGATCCCACGCGGCGCGCCGAGCGTGTCGTGCTCAGCGGCGAGCTGCCCTCGCCCCTGGATCCGCCATCGGGGTGCGCCTTCCATCGACGCTGCCCCCTGGCTACTGACCGCTGCGCCGCGGAGAGGCCTGAGTTGCGCGAACAGGATGGCCGCATGGTCGCCTGTCACCATGTCCTGTGAACAGTTGTTGAGCAAGGGGATGGAGAGTCGAAGGTCGTCGCCGAATAGTCCGCACCAGACGCCACGCACCTCATGGCCCCGTCAGAGCAATCTGGTGGGGGCTCCCTTTTTTCTTCTGCGTCGAGCCCTCCAATTGCCTTACGCCAGCGCGGCGTTCGGGTGGGTGGCCTGCGCCGCAGTTATTCCGTGGCATTTTCGTGCAGGAAGCGCGGCAGCTAG
>JAQCJA010000254.1 GCA_027593305.1 bacterium | reverse complement strand
TGCCAGCCTGCCTGCGGTCGTTGCGGTTCATGAAGCCCATGTCATTGGCGTTGAAGCCACGGGAGCGGGCGTCGAGATAGGCCTGGCCACCGAAGTTGCCGGAGAACTTGGAGAAGTAGAGAACCCCCTCCCAACCGGTGTCGCGATCCTCATCCTGGCCGGCGCGGCTGACGGCCAGACGGCTGTAGACGCGATAAGCGTTCTCGCGCCACTTCACGTGAAGGTCGCCGGCGCCGACGTAGGCGGGAGCAAAACTCTCGCCGTTGACGGCGGTGATCTGTGCACCAACCGTGGAGTTGTTCAACACATCCTGCTGTACGCGACCGACAAAGTAGTTTGTCGTCGGTTCTACCTCGTGGCGCCGTCGTACCGTATCAACAACACCCGTCCGGGCATCTGTGAGGCGCTGGTCTATGTGAGCGAACTCGCTGCCCGTGACGGCGTTGAGAATGCCGAAGGCGGTGCGGCTCTCGGTCTTTCCGGAGACCTTCACCGCGCCGAGGATCGTCGTGTTGTCCGGACGGTCCACCTCATCGCTGTCGTCGGGCAGATCAATTCTCGACGGTTGGCGGCCGATGCGTCGTGAATGGTACAGGCGTGTCGGTTCGGCGATACCGGCGATGTCGGGCCCGGGTGTCTCGAAGATCTGATTGCCCTCGAGGAAAAAGGGCCGACGCTCGCGAAAGAACGTTTCGAAGACGCCCAGGTTGAGCACTGCCGGGTCCGCATCGATCTGGCCGAAATCAGGATTGATCGTGCCGTTGAGAGAGATGTTGGAGGACAGGCCGTAGCGTAGGTCGACGCCGGCCGTACCGAACAGATCGGTACGGCTCTGGCCGTCATCCCCGGCGCGCGTCAAGGTTGCGCGCCCCAGCGTGAAGGGAATGATCTCCAGACTGCGTTTGGGCTTGATGCCTTCGATGCCCTCGAGATGACCAAAACGGGAGGGCCAGCCATTGACACCTCTGGGGGTGAAGCTCCAGTGGTCCCACTCGGCCCGACGGGAGAGATGGCGGTAGGCGTTGAGGCCCCAGGTGTATACCGGTTTCTCACCAAAGCGCAGGACGTGGTAGGGGATTCGAAGTTCGGCACTCCAGCCATCCGGGCGACGCGCTGTGCGCGCCTCCCAGACACCATCCCACGTGTGGTCGCCGTCGTCATCGTTGAATATGACACCATCCCGCATCCAGCCGGAGGGCCCGACGATGAAGGAAAATCCGGTCTGATGATCGTGGTGCGGGTCCAGATGAAATTCAACGAGATCACGCTCGCGCCAGTCATCGCGGCGGGAGAGGACGGACTTGATGCTGTCCGGCTTGCTGTCGTAACAGATGGCGGCGATGTAGAGCGCTTCGTCGTCATAGAGGATCTGGAACGTGGTCTGCTCCGAAGCCGCCTCACCCTGGTCCGGATCTTCCTGGGTAAAACCGGACTGCACCGGTGCGGCAGCCCATACCGCATCATCGACGATGCCGTCGATGATCGGGGGACTCGTGGCGCGGCCCGCTTGTGCCGTACGCTGCGGATGGGAGAGCCAAAGCTCCATGCGCGCGTCGGTGGAATCGATAACCGTGGTCTCGTCGTCGGCGGCGACACTCGCCGCCATCAATACAATGGCGGCGATGAACCAGCGGGACATCCGGGAAATGATCCGAGGTATGGTGTCCGTTCCTTTGCAAGCGGTCTGATGTACCGTGATCAAGGTCTCTGGATTTGACGAACAATGTCAAGCGAGTCAGGGAAGATGCTCACAGTCTTCCCTGACCGCGGATGCACAGGCGACCCTACGCCCGTCGCAGAGTCAGGGTGCCGCTCTCGACCTCGGCCTGCAGCGACGCGCCTCCGGCACCGAGTTCGCCACTCACAACCTGACCCTGCTGGCCGTTGGCAGATACCTCGAGAGGCAGATTGGTCTCGACCTGGCCGCGACGAACGAAGCCCTGGATCCGGACGTTGGAGCCCTCGGGCAGGGCGACGCTGATGTTGCCGCGGTTGTTGCTCAGTGTGTAGGCGGAGCGCACGGGGTCGCTGGAGAGGATCTCGATGGAGGCGCGGTTGTTCTCTGCCAGCACTTCGCCTGCGGGGTTCTCGATGCGAACGTCGCCCCGGCTGGCGCGCACGGTGGCACGCCCCCCGGCCCCACGGATGTGGACGGGTCCGCGATCCGACTCGATGGTGACTTCGCCGTTGACCGGGCCGATGACGAGCGGACCGTGGGAACAGCGTACGACAGCAGACTTGCCGACGGCACCAAGACTCAACGGCCCATGACTGCTCTGTGCCGACAGTTCGCCGCTGATATTCTCGACGGTGACGGGGGCATGCTCACTCGACAGTCGCAGACTGCCGCCGACCTGGCGCACGTCGACGGGCCCGTGTTGGGAGTGCACCGTCAGGTCACCGGCAACCTGCTGCAGGGTCAACGGTCCATGGTGACTGTTGGCCACCGCGTTGCCATGGATTTCGCCGGCGTCGAGAGCACCGTGATGTGAGTTGATCACGAGGTTGCCCCCGATGCGGCGCACACGGACGTGACCATGGTGGGAGTTGATGCTGGTCTCCTGCACGGCTTCGTCCAGTTCGAGACTGGAGTGGTGGGCATTGAGTGAGAACGTGCCCGCCACACGGCCGACCTCGACCTTCCCATGGTTGTGTTGCACGGAGGCGTTGCCGGAGGTGCCAGCCAGGCGCAGCTGACCATGGTCGCCGCCCAGCACCAGATCACTAGCCATCTCCGGCAGGAGCAGATCGCCGTGGGTGGTGTGCAGGTCCAGCCGCAGGTTCTTCGGTACAAACAGACGAATGTCGAGGCGATAGGTGGCGTCTTCCCTGCCGCGGGGGAACACGGGGCGCAGCACCAGTCGATCAAGGCCCGGCTCCTGTGCCAACTGCACTGACTCTGCCGCCGCCCGGGCGGTGTCATCATCACGGGAGTGAACCGTAAGTTGAACTTCGGCGCGCACGCTGCCGTCGTCAGTGGTGATCACTTCGATTGTGCCACGCGGATTGTGCAGGGCCAGCTGTGCGCCTGGTTCGATCGTCACCTCTTCGGTGAAGTCGCGCTCGAACTTGGCGGGGAAGCGTTCCTCGTCTGGCTCGCGGGACTGGCCGAAGGTATCGCGAATGGTGCGTGTCATCTCTTCGATGAATCCGGGAATGGAGGCCGTCACCTCCCCAACGATGCGTTCCACATCGGGCGAGGCATCACGAATGGCCGTGCGCAGGTGCGGCATGGAAGCACGGACCGTGCGCCGGACACCCTCGACGCTGCTGCGAATGCTGCTCTCGAGGCCGTCAAAATCGATGGGATTCTTGCTATGAGGCGCCGAAGTGCGGTCGGACTCGCCAAGGGCGGAGAGCAGGCGTTCGGCGTCATCGACGGTGATTTTTCCGTCGGCGAGCATTTCCAGGACCTTCTTGCGTTCCTCGCTCATGTCATTCTCCTCCGAGAAGCTGAACCGCCTCCGCCGAGGTGATTTCACCCCGGTCCAGCCGGTTCAGGATGTCACGTTTCTTTGCTGCTGCCGCCGCTGAGTCACCCGTTGTGGTTTCGACGGTGGCAGGGGCCGCGGATGGGACTGGTGGCGCCGGTGGCGCAGCGGGCAGCCGGGCTGCGCCTTTCCGCCCGGCGCTGGCGGGGCCCAGTTCGCGCACCACATCATCCAGGCGGTGGCGCACCGTGCTGTAAGCGACGACCAGTTCGCGCTCCATCTCCTTCATATTGCCCTTCAGGCGTACGAAGAGCTCGATGAAGGCGAGACTCTCGGGTGAGAGGCGGTCGAAGGCGCTGGGCTGAAACGCACCCTCCAGCCGGGTGTGGCACTGCCCGCAGTCCATACGCGTCACCGTAAGCGAGCCGCCACAACCTGGACAATGTTCAATCAATTTCCGCATGGATTCCTCTGAAATACAATATTCGATCGATATCGATCATTAATGTCTTCGTCAGGAGGAAGGTATTCGAAAATAGTTGTCGTTAGCAAGTAAAAAATGAATCAATGAGTTAAATAATTGATCCCTGCCTGCGACCCTCGGCAAAACATCTGTCGCTTCGGTGAAAGGATCGAGGCCTACCGATCTATTTCCCGTACGTGGTGGGAGGGCTAAGTTAGCCGCCCGGAACCGACCGACTCCACTTCAGCCAGCACGGGACAATATGAGCGATGAAACCGGCAAGACGGACGAAGAGTGGCGCCAGCAGCTGACGGCAGAACAGTATGCCGTGCTGCGGAAAAAGGGCACGGAACCCGCATTCAGCGGCAAATACTGGGACCACAAGGGTGTCGGCACCTACCGCTGCGCCGGTTGTGGCACGGAGTTGTTCCGGTCCGAGGGCAAGTATGATTCACACTGCGGCTGGCCCAGTTTCACGGCGCCCGCTGTCGAGCAGAACGTCGCCGAAGAACAGGATCGCACCCATGGCATGGTGCGCACGGAGGTCCTGTGCTCGTCCTGTGGTGGCCACCTGGGGCATGTGTTCCCCGACGGACCGGCGCCTGCGGGCTTGCGCTACTGCATCAACTCAGCGTCCATCGAGTTCGATGACAAGGATGTCGATAAATGATGGATCCGGTGCCCCCTGGGGGGTGGTGTGTGTCAGGCGGTGGAGGTTTGGGCGCATGATTCCATCCGTGCACGTGGATGCCGTACATCGGGTCTTCGACGATGGGCAACACAATGCCTTCACGGATCTGACAGTGTTCGGCGGTCGCTGCTACCTCTGCTTCCGCAGCTGTCCCGAAGGTCACATGCTGTTCACGACATCACGCATACGCATCCTTGTCAGCGACGACGGGGTTTCGGGGTGGACCCAGGTCTTTGAATTTCAGGTGCCCCGGCGTGACGTGCGTGATCCGCATCTGCTCGTCTTCGACGGCAAGCTCTTCGTCTATTCCGGCGCGTGGCTCGTGCCCGATGACGATCGCCCTCGTGATCTGAATGATCATCTCGGCTTCGCTGCCTGGACCGAGGACGGTACGACCTGGCTCGGCCCGCGCATGCTGGAAGGCACCTACGGTCACTACATCTGGCGCGCTGCAGCCCACGCCGGCACAGCCTATCTATGTGGTCGACGGCGGCGCGACTTTGCCCCACCGCCCGCCGGCGGTGAGGACCGCCGGTTGCTCGAGAGTGTCCTGCTGGCCAGCGACAATGGTCTCACGTGGCGTACGGCGGGCCTGTTCACCGAGGACCACGGCAACGAGACCGCCTTTCAGTTCGACGAGACCGGCACTGTGTGGGCCCTGGCCCGTGGCGACGAAGCCATGGCAGCGCGGATCTGTCGGTCCGCCGCCCCGTACACGCAATGGGAACGGGTGCCTCTGGGGCGGAACATCGGTGGCCCGATGCTGGCACGCTGGGGGAGTCGCTGGCTGGTAGCGGGGCGCCGGATGGAGGATGCAGGAAACCCTCGGACCGTGCTCTGCCTGCTGGAGGACGACGAACTACACGAAGTCGCCGAAGTGCCCAGCGGCGGGGATACGTCGTATCCAGGATTCGTGCCGCTGGATGCCAATCGGGGCCTGCTGTCGTACTACTCCAGCCACGAAGGCAGCCGTCGATCTGTGGCGCCCTGCCACATCTACGTCGCCGAGATCCGCATCGGTTGAGTTTCAGCCCCCAAGTTCGAGGCCGATCAAGCGATCGGCGTTGCGCCAGAGAAGCTTTTCCAGCACCTCGATCGTGATGTGGCCATCCGCATGCGCCTGCTGCAGCCATTCGATGTGCTGGAAGTCGAGTTCCACATCGGTTGCGTCCAGGCCCAGAAGCACACGATCCTGGAATTCATGCAGGAACCCCCAGGTGAACTCGAGGTCCCGCGTCAGGGCGTTGAAGCCACTGCCGGCGGAGATGTCACAATTCAACCCGGGGTACTGCCGCAGCAGCCGCGGGATCGTGCCGCCCGGTGTGATCGGTCCTTTGGGGTAGCCTTCCTTTTCAGCGGCGGACAGATCGCCGCTGATCTCGCTCCAGAACGATCCCGAGTGGCCAAAGAAGACGAGTTCGGGGAAAGCCTGCAACACCCGTTCGAAACGCGGCAGAAACAGCGTGTCGATCACGCCGTACGTGGGTTTTTCCGGCGGGGATGTATGGAAAGTGACGGGAAAGCCAATCTTCTCACAGGCGCCGAAGAGGGCCATCAACTTCGGGTCGTCGAAGGGCAATCGACAGGTGAGTTCGCCGAAGCCGACGAAACCCGCCCGCTGATAGACCTCCAGACCCCAGAGAAAATCATCCACGGTGTGCCAGTCGTGACGGCGCGGGTCGATCTCGCAGAAGGGGATGAAGCGGCCGGGATGGGCTTCACAGATGGACAGCACCTCACCCATGCTCTGCCGCTCAGCGGGACCGTCGGCACTGTTCAGCGGCAGGATGACGGCCTTGTCGATGCCCTTTTCATCCATGCGCTGCACCTGTTGCTCGGCGGACATGAAAGTCAGGCCATTGGCCTTGGGAATCAGGGGGCGGGCGTAGACGTGGGCGTGCACATCGATGATCATGTCGGGCTCCGGTGGGTTGGTGGCAGTCCCGCCAAGACTCGCCGACGGGGAGGCTGCACGCAAGGCGCATCGGCGGGCTTGCCATAGCCCGCCTCGCTGCCGTTCATGGAGGGAATCTGCATCCCGAGAGGAGACCGTTCATGCCCGAAACCGTCGAAGTTCCGGCTCCAGACGTTCCGGCCAACCGCTTCCAGGAAAAGTTCGGCACGCCCAGCGGTGGTGCCGTCACCAAAGTGGTCGATCATCTGAACGACTACGTACGTGAGTTTATTCGCAACGCACCCTTTGTTGTGATGGCCACCGCCAATCGGGACGGGCAGTGTGATGCCTCGCCGAAGGGCGGTTATCCCGGCTTCGCAAAGGTCCTCGATGACCGCCACCTGCTGCTGCCGGACGTGC
>JAQCJA010000253.1 GCA_027593305.1 bacterium | reverse complement strand
CGCTGGCGCCGGCGTTTGCGGTATTGTTGCCGGACCGGCAGCGGGGCTTTTTCGCTCCCTGCTTGCAGCGTGGTCGGGGATGCTGACGATCTATGCGATTGGCGTGGTCGTCCTGTACCTGAACCTGAGGTTCATCGCCGGCGCCGATCCCGGCATCACCCACACGCTGCAGATCGGCCTGGCACCGCTGCCGAAAGATCTGCTCGTCGGCCTGCTCGCGGCGTGGGCCTCGGTGCGCCTGCGTCCGCGATTGTCGGCCCTCTACCAGTAAAGCCGGGACGACGCCATGGAGCCCCGCTAAAACAGATTCTGCAGCTTGACCGTGGTGTAGACCTGTTCGGGAGAAATCCCGAAGTCCGCACGCAGGACAAAATCGGCGTTCCAGTAGGTCCGCAGTCCCCAACCCACCGTCCCATGGAAGTCCTGCAGCCGCACTTCACTGAATCCAGGCTGTACCTGACCGGTATCAACAAACAGCACCCCGTGGAGTTCGAGATCCTGCTTGAAGGCCACCGTTGAACCCAGGAGATAGCGGGCCTCCGTGTTGGTCACAATGCGGACATTGTCCGTGAAACGCTGCCGATCAAAGCCACGCAGGGTATCCGAGCCACCGATACCCTTGAACCGCCGGCTGCCACCGATCTCGCCGTACGCGTAGAGGGGTACAGCCCCCCGCAGGGCCTCGACGATGGTTCTGTGGGTGAGATTGAGACGCAGGCTGCGCGGCCAGTAGCGCGCATCCGTGAGGGTGTACCGTTGAAAATCGATCTCCTCGAAAAACAGACTGAGCAGTGAGTTCCGCGATGTCTCATAGCTCCACTCGTGGAACACGCCCCGTCGCGGAATCGTCGGATCGTCCCGCGTGTCCCAGACCATTGTGGCACCCACAAAGCCGGTGACGCCATCGACGACGCCGTCGGGTGTGCCCGCGTCGAGGTAGAAGGCCCTGTCACCGGTCTGGTCCACGTCCGTCCGCTCCAGCCCCAGATCGAACGAAACCATTACCGGACCGTACAGGTGTCGAAGAAGACTGACGAAAAAGCGCGGTTCTTTGAGCCGGTAGTGGTAGTAGTCTTCGTCGATGAAGTCGGCGTGTTTGGGATCGATCAGGTCCTTGTCGAACCGACTGTTGTTTGACAGACCGTAGTAACGCGCCCTGATGTCCCTCCTGTTGCTGGCGATCAGGTCGAGACCAAAGCCGGTACCGGACAGATGTGGCACCTTCAGGCGCACGTAGGTATTGCGCTTGCCTTCGGTGGAACTCACGGAGTGCAGTGTCAGTTTGTAGCGATAGGGTCGCCGGCTGTAGTCAGAGATCTGCACGCGCGCGCCATAGTTCCAGCCTGCACTGGGGCTGAGGTAGACCACCGGCAGTCCCGTGATACCGTAGGGCGTGCCATTGAAGGAAACCTGTCGCCGCGTGGCCATCCACCTGACGGCATCCACGGTTCCTTCCGTGGCTGCCAGTGGGTCGGCAATGGACGTGGCACCCGTAAGCAGTGTCTGGCCCAGGCGCCGATTCCGGTTGCTCTCCGCAGCGTGGGTCGAGTCAGCAGGCAATACGGCCGCCTTCGGCGGTTCCTCCGCCCAACTTCCACGCGCCAGCAGCAGCAAGACGGTCAGAAGCGGGCCCATGGCGAGGCGGAAGTGCATCGCAGAACCGGATATCACGGACGCTCAAAGCGGGTTCGGTCCGCCTCTGTCGGCGTCAGGTCCAGGCGCAGGCGTATGGGTGTGATCGACACGGAACCGCGGTCCAGCACATCGACGTCACCGATATGACTTGCCTTTGTCCGCTTATAACCTGAATAATGGTGCCGCAGGCTGCCGTCCTCGTGGCGACGGAAAAAGCGAGCCATAACTGGTTTCGCTAACCTGCGTCAGCACGCGGGACGTGGACAGATCAGCATCTTGCGGGATATTGACCGAGATCAGGCGGGCGCCCTCAGGCAGCCCTCCAGAGAGGAGTTCCTCGACGATCACACAGGCAATCGCGGCGGCTCGCGCGTAAATGGGGGCCAGCGGGGCCGGATCCCGGGTAACTTGCCAGTTGTTGAACACCTCAGTGGTCAGCTTGACGGAAAAGGCGGCTGCCGGAATGCCCGCCAGACTGGCCTCGACGGCGGCGCCTACCGTGCCGGAACTCATCAACAGGGCAAGACCGGCGTTCTCGCCGATGTTGACCCCGGAGACGACCAGTCGGGGAGGCGTCGAAGACAGGTGGTAGATGCCGACGTTGGCGCAGTCCGCCGGCGAGCCCTCCATCGTGTGGACATTGTCTCCAGGTATCCCGGCCGGCAGGGGAAGAAGGTGGGCCCGTGGACTCATGATCTTGGCCGACCAACTGTGTTCCCGGGCTGGCACGAGAACGCGCACGGGTGCAAGGTTCCGCAGTCCGGCAAGCAGTGGTGGCAGTGCCGGCGAATCGACACTGTCGTCGTTCGTCAACAGAATCCAGGGCTCGATTTTGGTGTCTCCCGTCACCCCACGCAATTGTGGTAGGCGGGTATATTATCAACAATTTAGCTGTTCACCAACTGTAGACCTCTTTATCTTTGCCGCGTCTATTGATGTTCCGGCGCGCGGTGCCCGGGTGCAGATGGAAAACGTGCAACTATTGCAGAGTCTGGAGGCGGTCGCCGAGGAACTCTCGGTCGACATCCGCCACGAGGATCTTGAGGGAGGCCGGGGCGGACTGTTCAGGCTCCACGGGCGTTCCTGCATCCTTGTCGACCGGAACCTATCGGTCGCCGAGCGCGTCGACCTGATGACCCGGTCCCTGTCTCAGTTACCTCTGGACGGTGTGTTCATGCCACCGGCGGTGCGTGAGTTGCTGGAGCGTTGAGCGACATCCGCCCGTTGAGGCACGGAGGCTCTTCTGGCCCCGCGTCCGTCGCTCATTTCCCGGCTGCCCCGCCTATCACCCGAATCTATCGATACCATAATGGTCCGTAGAACCTTCAGTTTCGCCCTTCTGCTCGTCGCCGGACTCTCGGTGCCGGCGCATGCCCTGCGTTTTTATGTCAACCAGAGCACGGGGGACAATCGGCGCAGTCACGTTGTCGCGCAGGATTCCGCAACGCCCTGGCGAACGATGACCCACGCACTGCAAATGGCCCACATCATCACACAGGGTCGGCCGCACGTGATCGACATCGCCGCGGGGAGCTACTCCCCCAGCAGCGGCGAGACATTTCCCTTCGTCATCAGCCAGACCCAGATCTATCTGAGTTCCCAGGGACGTGTCGTTCTTGACGCTCAGGGGCGGTCCCGAATCATCCAGGTGACGGCGCCGACGTCGGACTTCGTGCTGCGCGATTTTTCCCTCGTCAACGGTGCCGCCAGCCGCGGTGGCGCCGTGTCCTGCGAGAGTTGTTCTCTGCGGGTCGTTGACAGCCGCATCCTCAGCAACGAGGCATCGGAGGGTGGCGATGCCATTTATGTCGCCGGCGGCCGGCTCCAGTTGATCAACAACATCATCCGCTTCAATGGCGCCAGTGGCACAGGCGGCGCCGTCATCGAAGCGCGCAATACTTTCGCCGACACGACCAAACGCGATGTGATCCGCAACAACACCTTCTACCGCAACAACAAGCCAACAATTCTGACGACGGGCAACCGCACCGACATTTCCAGCAACATCCTCGTCGGCAACTCGGGGAGCGGCCTGCCGGCCATCATCGATTCAGCCGCGGGCATCGAACCTCTGGTCCGCTACAACCTGTTCTGGGACACGGACGTTCTGTATATCTCGGGAGACCGTGATACGGTGAAGGTCGCCCGTACGGTGCGCGACACCCTGAGCCTTGCCGATCAGGGCGTCGCCGTACCCAGTTTCGTCACCAACGTCCCCGACACCGTAGCCCAGATCGGCTCCCTGTACGAGTTCGACATCGGTCTTGAGACGGCGAAGTCGAACTACAAGTTCACGGTGATCAATTCGGGTGACATTCCTGTGGGCATGTCAGAATCGACCATCGAGACCTCCGGTATTCTGCGCTGGACGCCAACGGCAGGGCAGATTGGCCAGCACGCCGTACGCGTCGAAATCATCCGCCAGACGCCTCCCGTCAAGGTGGAGTATCTCAGCTATATCATCCGTGTTTTCACAGCGTCGGACTTCCCGGATACCACCACCCCTGCTGACGTCATCACCGTTAGTACCACGCCGGACACCTCAAGGGCAATCGACAGTCTCAACACGATCCTTCCCGTGTTCTCCAAGGCAGCCAGCGCGGCCGGTAACCGATATGGCAACCCGCTGTTCCTGAATACCGAGATCAACCGCTTCGAACTGCTGACGCAGAAGATCCGCACGATCATCCCAAAGGGTGATACCGTCGGCGTGCTGGACACCTTGCGGTCCGTCGCCATGGATGCCGGCAATCCGGTCGTGCTGTTCAACGATGCGACGCTCTCGGGCGGTCAGGTGCGCAACGACATGGGCCGCTTCGGCGGGCCCGTCAACAATGGGCCACCTACTCCGGGAACTTTTACCGAACATGCCGCAACGGGCCTGCCGGACAGCGTCGCCATCGAGGGGCAACCGTGGACCTACAATCCCGTGCTGAGTCCGACCGCCAATATTCTCATTGTCGACGTGATCCAGGGCCCCCCGAGCATGGTCGCCCCGAAGACGGGCCCCTTTGGCAGTGGCAAACCGATCCCACCCGTTTGGATTCCGGCTCTGGCCGATACCGGCAAATACCTGGTTGGCGTGACAACCTTCTACAGCGGCGGCAGCGCCCGGCACTATTTCCCGCTGCGCGTGCGGGGCGCCAATGCCCGGCCCCGGATCACCACCGTGGCGCCGACAACCGCCATCGAGGATGTAGCCTTCGTCTATGCCATGGCCGGTATCGATGATGACGGCAACAGCCTCTCGTGGAAGATCGACAGCGGCCCCACGGGGTTGACCGTCGACAGCCTTGGCGTCGTTCGCTGGACGCCGGCGCAGGCCCAGGTAGGCAGTGCCAGTGTTGTCGTCCGGCTCACGGATTCAGGGGGCGCCAGCAATTCGCAGACCTTCACTTTGAAGGTGAGCAATACCAATGACGCTCCTGTCCTGGCGGCTCTGACTGACACAACCGTGAACGAGGACGTGTTGTTTCTGCGCGCCCTGTCAGCCACCGATGAGGACCCGGCAGACTCGACTTTCACCTTTGCTCTGACCTCTGGGCCTATTGGCATGGTCCTCGACGACCAGAGTCGCCTGTCGTGGACGCCGCCACAGTCGGCTGTCGGCAGTCATGTGGTGACGGTACGGGCGACCGATGCCGCCGGCGGCAATGACAGCACGGGTTTCACCATCACCGTCGTCGAGGTGGATGATCCGCCCACTATCAGCAGCACACCGGACACGGCCGCCAACGAAGATGCCGTCTACAAATACGCCGTCGTCGCCACCGACGAAGAAGGTGGCACCGTCAGTTACACATTGACCACGGCGCCGGCAGGCATGGCCATCGACTCAACAGGGGTCATATCGTGGACCCCGGCATTGGCTGACACAGGCGGCCACACGGTGGCTCTGCGGGTGGCCGATCCCGCGGGCCAGACGGCGACCCAGTCCTATCAACTCCACGTACTGGAGGTGAACGACCCGCCGGTGATCGTGTCGCGCACCCCGGTCGACACGCTGGTGCTGATCGATCCGGGCCAGGGCGTCCAGTTTGACGTGGAAAGCACCGACGAAGAAGGTGACTTGCTCACGCTTCAGTGGCATGTTGATGGCCTCCTCCGTTCGACGGGGAGCAGTTTTCTGCACGTGGCGGACACGACCTCGGCAGACACCGTCATTGCCAGGCTGACGGACGGTACCAGTACCACGAGTACAACTTGGATTATTGATGCCCGTGCCATCGCCAAGGCGTCGGTCGCGACGGACACGGTCGACTTCGGCAACGTGGCTCTCGACAGCACGGTCTCCAGGGTCCTGCGGGTCCGCAATCCCGGACGCACGACGCTGACAATCACCAATCTGCAGGTCGGCAATCTCGCCTACTCTGCCAGTTTCGGCAGCGATGCCATCGCTCTGCGGGATTCCACGACTCTCACGTTGGCGTTTGCCCCGACAGCACGCGGCAGCCGTGTCAGCAGCGTCCAGTTTGGCACCAATGATCCGGATCGCCCAACCGTCACGATCCCCCTCTCGGGGGTCGGTGTCGTACCGACAACAGCGGCTCTCGATGTCAACGGCGCCGTCGGCGATCAGGGCGTGCGTGTTGGTACCGCGCCGATTGGTGACACGACGTTTGTGGATCTCCAGGTGAGCCGGGCGCTGCAACTGATATCCTACGGTGTCGAACTGACCTTCGACCCACAAGTGCTGAGTTTCAGAGCTTTCACCGCCGACGCCGGCGCCGTCAATTTCTTCGGCAGCGGACTTGCACCCGTCGTCACACAACCCTCATCCGGCACCGTACGCGTGGACGTTGCCGGAGCGGCGGCCACTTCCGGGGACGGCACCCTTGGGCGCTGGACATTCACTGTCGCCAGTGACGCGGAAGCCGGCGCCAGCAGTGCCATCGGCCTGTCTCGAGTGGAGTTGCTCAGCAGCGGCCAGACGGTCGCGGACGTAGTAACCGCGTCGGTGGGCGTAACGCTCGAGATCGTCAATCCTCTCAGGGGCGACGGCAACGGCGACGGTATCATCGGTTTCGACGACTTCTTCATCTTCGCTGATGATTTCGGCACATCGAATCCACGCTCCGATTACAACGGCGATGGCGTCGTCGACTTCACCGACTTCTTCCTGTTCGCCGACTTCTTCAACGCACCCGCCGCCCGCCCATGGCCCGTGGAGTTTTCGGCAGCCATGTCCGGTCTTGAACTGGTGGCCGACGATCGCCCTCAGGATGCCGATCGTCTTGACCTGGCACTGCGCTGGCAGCCCGAGGAG
>JAQCJA010000252.1 GCA_027593305.1 bacterium | reverse complement strand
ACCTTGCTGGCGTCGTACAGGCCACGGGGTCTGGGGATCATGTCCACCGTACGCTGCACCGTGTCCGGATAAGCCCCCAGCAGTCCTGCACGGCTGGCAAAGACGACGCGGCCGACACCAAGCTCACGGGCCGCTTCGAAGGCGTTGTAACAGCCCACGTAGTTGTTGTTGCGGATCTCCGGCCAGGGGCGGTCGCCGGCATTACCCCCAAGGTGGATGACGGCATCAACGCCTTCCATGGCCCGGCGCATCAGGTCAAGGTCACCGACGTCGCCGACCAGAGCTTCACTGGCGTCGGTGCCGACGTCGACGATATCGAAGGCACGCACGCGATGACCGCTGGCGCGCAGGCCCCGGGTGACGATCCTGCCCACACGGCCGGCGGCGCCTGTTACGAGGATGTGCATGATCAGCTCAGCTGTCTGGTTGCTGAAGTGAGGGTGAAGAGCGGCGCTTCCGGCGGACAGCCCAGGCGGAAGGGAAACCAGTGGCCGACGCCGGCACTGGTGTAGAGTTGCGTATCGCCGCCGCCGTAGTGGCCCCATACGTAATTCTGTGGCAGCAGGCCTTCCAGCAGGCTGCGACCGGCAAAACCCATCTGGAAACCGTGGGTGTGGCCCGACAGGGTCAGGTGCACACCAAGAGGCGCCGCCGTATCAAAGGCCTGTGAGCGGTGGCTCATGAGCAGGTGGAAAGCATTGGACGGGGCGCCGGCAAGGCTCGACTCCACCGAACGCCGCAGACGCGCGTGGGCGTCAGGGCTGGCAAGATACCGCGGATCATCGGCACCGGCGACGTACAACCGGTGGTCCCCAACGGGGATGCTCAGCCCCGCGTCGATCAGCAGGGGGATCGAGGAGCGCGCGAAACAGGCGCGCACCGCAGGCAGGCCGCGAAAATACTCATGGTTGCCGAGGGATGCGTAGATCCCCAGCGGGGGAGCCAGTGTCTCGATCAGCAGCAGGGTTGCCAGATAGTCGGGCATGTGATCGCAGATGTCACCGGTGACGAGAACCAGATCGGGGGTCAGCGCCGCCGCCCGTTCCAGCAGACGGGCGACATCCCGCAGGTCGAGGTATGGGCCCACATGCAGATCACTCAGATGCAGGATGCGCAGCCCCTGCAAGGCGGCGGGCAGATCCGGATACCGCAGGGGGATCTCGGGGATCTTCGGGCGCTGCATCGATTGCAGGGTCCCTCCGGCGGCGGCACTGGAGGTCGCCAGGGGAATTGCCGTGAGGCTGGCGCGCAGAAAGCGGCGTCGATCCGGTGATCTCGGCGTCGTCTCGGCGGCTGCAACTGTGCGGCCAAAAGCGTCGCTGGCACCACGGCGCAGGACGCCCCAGAGGCAGATGGCGCCACGCGGCACAGCGGACAGCAGCAACGCCAGCAGCAGGGCGGCCAATTGCGCGAAGATGATGGACGTCAACCCGGCGCCGACGGCGACCCATGTCGTCGACTGCTGTTCGTGGGAGGCGGCCCAGATCCCCAGACCGACTGCCACTGCGATGGGGGTCAGGAGGGCGACACGGCGCACCCACCGGTGCTGCCACCACGTTCGGTGGACACCGGCGAGCAGGGCCAGATCGAGCAGGTAGACGACGCCGATAAGCGTCAGTACAAAGCCGAAGAAACGCATGCAGCGCAGACGGTCAGAGACCGGCAGGGTTCCGCGGGGTGCGCACGGCACCAATCCCGAGAACGACGAGGACGACGCCGGTGATGCCGAGCCAGATCCAGCCCTGCAGGTTGAAGGTAGGCGCGGGCTGTGCCACGAGTCGGAGGGCACCATCGATGGAAACGGTCAGGAACCCGGTGAGGGCATAGGCGGCGACGTTGTCGCGATACAGCCAGATGACGGCGGCAGCCGTAAACCCGGCGGACAGCAGGAACTGGCCCCAACCAAAGAAGAACTCCGCCGTCGTGTAAGCACCGGCACCGGCTCCACAGGCACCAAGTGTCAGCAGCGCCACGACCACCAGGGACCCGTGTTGTAACACGCGACTGGCATAGTAGATGGCAACCGCTGCCGACAAAGGTGTGAGGAGCCCACGGGCCAGGGCACCTGCGAGCCCGCCGAAGGCGGGAATCAGGCTGTCGACACCGGGCACGGCAGGACTGCCGGGGACCGCCGCTGCAGGCCAGATCAGCAGGAACGCCTCGGACCAGCGATCGGCACCGAAACCGCCCGCCACGGCCAGGCCCGCCAGAAGCAGCCCATCCTTGACCTGCGGCGCCAGCGACGTCCATGTCAGCCGGCTGACAGATCCGGGGAACATCGACTCTGCCAGGCCCGTTCCCCCGGCGATCGTGAGACCGATGACGAAGGCGCCGATGACGAGGCCCACGCCCTGCATCAGGGTGAACAGGCCGAGGGGGATTTCGGTGGGGTAGGCGGCGAAAAAGGTAGGCAGCCCATTGACGGCATTGAGGGCAAACAACAGCGTCCCGGCAGCGCCGATCCACAGGGGCCGGCTCCAGTTCAACTCGCCGGCACGTATGCGGGAAATCAGCAGCCATAACAGGTGGATGGCGGCGGCGATGATGATCAGGATCGGCACCCAGCGCAGAACGGTCCGCCAGATGCTGCCCTCCTCACGCCCGCGCAGCCAGTCCTCGGGTAGTTTGACGAAACGTCGCAGGCCTGCGGCGTGATCACCGGCGATGTGGACCTCGCAGCGGAAGTACGATTGCGCGACGTTGCGTCTGTCGCCGTCGGCAGCCTCCCAGATGAACCAGTGGTCCCGCCGATTCGGCAGCCTCTCGGAGGACGACTCCTTCAGGGTGAAATCCGCCGGATCCAGGCCAAAGGCGCGCAGGTGATCCTCCGCCAGCAGGCGCGCATCCTCCTGGCTCAGGTCCGCGCCGGCGGCATCCTCGGGTAACTGATGGCGAACGGCATAGACGCCGCCGTCATCCGTCCGCAGGTAGACCTGCCACTCCTCCTTTTCCTGGGCCCGGTAGAAGCGCACCAGCCACATAGCCGGCGCCAGATCGTCATGGTAGAGCCGCACGGCCGCCTCCGGCCCGACGTAGTCATGCCGGTAGGCGACATCGTTGGCATCCCACTGTGTCTGCTGGGAGACGACGGATTGGAAATCGTCGGCTGCGACGCCCTGATCCAGAAGGTATTGCCGGGCCGTCGTCAGGGCCGCGTCGGTGCTGGTGGAAAAGATCACCTTGGGTGACCACTCGGGCCTTGGCAGGGCAAACACTGCCAGGCTGGCGAGCACAACCACAGCTGCCACACCAAGGCGCGCCGGACGCAGCGGGTGATAGACCGGCAGCGCTCCGGCGGAGGACAGGATCTGCGCTTCCGGGCTCAGGTCCGCTCGATCCCGGCCGCGTGGCCGGGCCAGAGGCGGCGCATCCTCACGGTTGAGCAGTGATACGGGATCGATGAAGTAGCGTCCCCGCACGTAGAGCAGCACGGCAACAGCCAGCGGCACGAGCAGGATGCCCACGGAAACGGCAGCGGACAGGACGAAGTAGGGGTTGGACGAGCGCAGCAGGATCAACGCCGTGTACAGCGCGTCGATCGTGTAGTGCCAGACGAGGGCCGGCAGCAGTCCCCAGCGGATGACGACGTAGCCCATGGCGATGCCTGCAAGGCTCACCTCAACGCCGCGGATCCAGAAGGGCTGTTGCGGGTAGCCGGCATGGGCGAAGCCCCACACAAGGGCAGAGACCACCACGGCCAGCCAACGGAGCCTGAGCAACCGGTGCAGAAAGGGGATGGAGAACGCCCGGGAGGTGAACTCCTCCGAGACGGCCGGCATGAAACCGATGAGCAGGACAACAATCCAGGGAAACTGGGTGTTGACCATTTCCTGGTACGGAATGTCGGCCGGGCTCCAGGCGCCAAAGTGATCGGCTACGAGGTAGAACAAGGTCTGATAGGCGACAAACACCGCTGTCAACGTCAGGCCGATGATGGTGCCAAGGAGAAAGCGTTTGGTGCGTATACCATCGGGCAGAAACTGCTCGGAGAGACTGATCTGCCCGCCGTACCAGCGACGGTATTCGGGCTCGGCGCCGGCGACGATGAAACTGATCGCCACACCCGAGGCCAGGGCCGCCGCCAGGCTGATGAGCACACTCTCGACGAGGAAGCTGGAAAATGTGTCGGTTGTGTCGAAGCCGTAGATCGTGACGGGCAGGTTGTTCAGCTGGGACAGGAAGGTGAGGGTGAAGGCGATGCTGCCAAAGATGAGCACCGTGCGCCAGCGGATGTCCTGCCCGCGGATGCCGGTGACAAAGCGGGCGAGCATGGCGATCCAGGTGACGAACATGAGCAGGCTGGCGATCATCCCTGTTGCCTGATTGCGCGATCGCAGATCGTCGTATTGTCGCTGCCAGGACTCCGGCACCTTGAGAAACTCAGCAAAGCCACTGACCAGATCGCCCTGGATGCCGACGCGATATCGGTAGGTGCCATCGGCGACGGCAAAGCCGGCCAGCTTCCAGGTGAAGGAGTGGTCGACCCGGTGCGGGCGCTCGGTAGATTCCGCCTCGACAAATTCAAGGCTCTGCGGGGCCAGGCCGATGGTCTGCGTCAGGAACTGCTCTGCCAGACGTCGGGCATCATCCTGGGTCAGGCTGGCGCCGGTGGCATCTTCGTCGATGAGATGGGAGAAACCGACGAGTTCGCCCGTCGTCGTATGTTCAACGCGGAACTCTTCCTTCTGCAGTTCGCGGAACCAGCGATTGCTCCAGCGCCAGAGCCGTACGGGATGACCGATGAGATCACTGGCGCCCTCGATGCCACGCTCTCGTTCAAGGAACGTCTTGGCCTGGTCGTCGAACTCAAACACGGCGGCATGACGGTAGTCGGCCAGATCCAGGCCGCGATGCTCAAGGAAGGAGGCGCCGCGCACCCGCGCTTCGTCCCGTGTGATGCGGAAGTCGATGGTCGCTTCCGGGAAGGCGTCATAGAAGAAATGCGTTCCTACCAGCAGGCTCACGAGAGTGAGGCCCGCACAGATCAGGATCAGGCGTATGTCACGACCTTCTAGGCGTTGTTCCATGGGATCCAGTGTTGGCCTTCACGGCAGAGGCGGCCGATGTAGTAGAGGTAGCCGACAGACGGGCAAGGGCAAGCCATGCGCTGTAAGTTACAACAAGCGGTGCACCCTTACTCTGCCGGCAATCGCTCCGATGCTGAAAATCTATCGCACCGCGCTGTTTCTTGTTGTGCTGCAGGCGGCCTGGGCGTTGCCCGCTGCCGCCCAGTTTTCGCCGCCGCGAATCCGGCATGTGATCAATCCGGTCAGTACGGGACTTGCTCTGGATCATGAGCAGAGCGAACGGCGGTACTACATCGACCGTGGTCAGGCGGCCAGCATCAACAAGGGGGATGTGCTCAACGTCTACCGGGAAAAGCGCATCATCCGCGGTTCACGGACCCCGATGCGGGTATTTATCGGCACGATGAACATCACCGACTCCCAGCAGTCGTCGTCGGTGGGTGTCTTCGTGCCAAATGACGTCGCCATTGCCCACCCGATGATCCGTTACAAGACGGCGATGAAGAGTGATATCGTTGTGCCCCGTCTGGTGATCGACAACGGCGTGCTCTTTGATCCCGGGGACGGATCGTTGAAACCCGGGGCGGCAGAGGAATTCGCCAAAGTGGCGGATTTCGTCCGCCTGTTCTCACCTGCGAAGCTGGTGATCGAGGGACACACGGACGCCGATGGGGATGCCGACGCGAATCTGACGCTGTCCCTGCTGCGGGCAACCAATGTGAAGAACTGGCTGGT
The DNA here is from genome assembly GCA_027593305.1 of bacterium. Taxonomy (GTDB): domain Bacteria; phylum Latescibacterota; class UBA2968; order UBA8231; family UBA8231; genus UBA8231. The sequence goes on along the minus strand of JAQCJA010000252.1, from coordinate 1,158 downwards.
GGCGCAATACGACTTCATTACGGCACAGATGATCGACGCCAAGGGATTCGGCGAGGAACAGCCGATCGTCAGCAACGACACGCCGGAAAACAGGCAACTGAACCGGCGGATTGAAGTGCTGATCTGGGAGTGAGAGATCAGGGAGTGAGAGAACTGTGGTGAGAGGCCGGTGCGCGTACTTGTGAGGTGTCGCCCGGGATGTTCCCTCGGAAGGTGCCGCCGGGGCGAAGCGCAGTTCCAGCAGCGCCGCCGGCTCAGGCCAGGATGTCGATGATCTCGCCGGAACCGGCAGGGGATGCGGAGGGCAGAGCCTGCAGCAGCGACATCGCCATCTGACCCTGCTGGTCGAGGGCCTTGTCGAGCAGCTTCGTGGACATCTCACTCTGCAGGCGCACCGCAGTGAGGGCCGATGCCGTGTCCACAATGGCTGCTGTCAATCCATCCATGTCGCAACACCATCCACAAACTTGCCGTTGCCAGGAAAACCGACTTACCTGTTCTCTATATCGGCATGCGGACGGTGAACTTCACATAATTCTCAAGCAGACCCTTTACCTTTGGCCTCCTATGAATCCCCTCGACTATGGCAAGTCATTCGTTCTCGGCAAGGCCCCCGCAAATGAGGTGCGTTTCTGGGTCGAGTCGCGCACACGGCTGATCGATGATCGCAATGGCACCCACGAAGACTATCTCCAGTGCGCCTCGTGCAAGAGCGAGGACACATTTGCGGAGAGGGACCTGTTTCTCGAGGACAACTATGATTTTCTACCGGTTTTTGGGCCGCACTGGGGCGTGATTTTCCGCCGCAAGGCGTACCTGAACGAGGGCTACCGCGATATCCGGCCCGCGAGCCAGTGGTGGGAGGGACAACGACCGCTGCTGGTCGAGGCGGATGCCACGATTGTGCAGACGAATGAAGAGATCCGAGAAGCGACGTACGCCAACCGTCCCCTCGTTGCCCAGGTGGAGATCGGTGATGCTGACAGTGGTCTGCGGGCCATCGTTGAGTGCCCGGTGAAGACCATGAACACCCATCGCGCGCGCAATGCCTATCAGGTCGACACGGGTCCCCTCGTGCTGCCGGATCTGGGACGGCATGAGCGCAGCGCCGATGGCCTGCGCCTGCACTTTTCCGCCTTCAACAGTCCCGACTTCGCT
>JAQCJA010000251.1 GCA_027593305.1 bacterium | reverse complement strand
CAGGTCGATGCTCTCGAAAGCCTGCGCCAGACCCGACGCCGATTGTGTCCCGGCCAGCAGGTCGGGTTCGATGCCGCGGTCCCGAAGATATTGGGCGGTAGCTTGGCCGACGGCGGCTATCTGCGCTGGGCCGAAGGCACGGGCATCTCGCCGCAGGTAGTGCAGGCGGTCGAAGAAGTAGCGGACCGAATTCGGGCTGGTGAAGACGACCCAGGCGAAGTCCTGCAGGCGCGAGATGGCGGCATCCATGATCGACCCGTCTTCCGGCGCCGAGATCTCGAGCAACGGCAGGGCGTGGACTTCGGCACCCTCGGACTCCAGGAGCAACTGCAGGGGACCGGATTGTTCCTGGCTGCGCGTAATCAGCACCCGGCGGCCAAAGAGGGGTTTGTTCTCAAACCAGTTGAGGGCATCCCGCAGGTCGATGACTTCGCCGACGACGATCAGCGCCGGGGACGTGATGCCACCCTCGACTGTGCGTTGTGCGAGCGTCTGCAGGTCGGCGACGACGGTGTGTTGTCCCGGCCAGGTGCCCCACTGGATGGCAGCCGCCGGGGTTGAGCCGGCGCGGCCCCCGGCCATCAGCGCCTCGGTAATCGTCGACAGGCGCCGGCTGCCCATGAACACGACAAGGGTGCCCCCGAGGCGCGCCAGGGTTGCCCAGTCCACCCCGGGTCCCTCCTGCCCCTGTGACTCGTGGCCGGTGACCAGTGTCGCCGTGGTGGCAATGTTGCGGTGGGTGAGGGGAATGCCGGCATACGCGAGGGCGGCAGAAGCGGCGGAGACTCCGGAGACGACTTCAAAGGGCACACCCGCCTCGTGCAGGGCGATGGCCTCCTCGCCGCCACGCCCAAAGATGTACGGGTCACCGCCCTTGAGGCGCACGACACAACGCCCGGCGCGGGCCTCGGCGATCAGGCGCTGATTGACCTCGTCCTGGCGGCTGCGATCGCCGTCCGGGCGCCTGCCACCCCGATGGCCGGCGTAGACCCGGACGCAATCCGGTCGCGTGTGTTCGAGCAGCCTTGTATCGAGCAGATCGTCGTAGAGCACAACGTCGGCCGCCGCCAGCAGACGCGCACCCTTGACGGTGATCAGTCCGGGGTCACCGGGTCCGGCGCCGACGATGAAGACATGACCGGTGGCGTGGGGAGCGGAATCCTGCGGATCGGCGTCCTGGAAATCCATGGACGAGCCGAAGGCTGTCAGCCCTGATATTCGGCGAGAATGGCAGCGGCACCGCCCGCCTTGACTTCGTCGCCCAGTTCGGCGCCGAGACGGGCCGCATCCTGCAGCCTACCCGAGCGGCTCGCCCGGCAGGCACCGGTGCCGTCCGGACGCAGAACCACACCATCGACGCGGAACTCGCCGTCCTGCTGACGGGCCCAGGCGGCAATGGGGGCGCGACAACCGCCGCCCAATGAGGCGAGAAAGGCACGTTCGGCGGTGATGGCAGCGTGGGTTGGCGCATTATCGAGAGCGGCGACAAAATCCCGTTTGATCGTGTCGGCAGCGCGCATCTGCAGGCCCAGAGCGCCCTGACCCGGAGCCGGTAACATGGCCATGGGATCGAGATACTGGTTGATGTGGTCCTGCAGTCCGAGACGGTGCAGGCCGGCGGCGGCAAGCACGACAGCATCCGCTTCGCCGTCGTGCACCTTGCGCATGCGGGTATCGACATTGCCGCGCAGGTCGACGAAGCGCAGATCCGGGCGAAGCAGAGCCAGTTGCGCCTGCCTGCGGGCGCTGCCCGTGCCGATGCGGGCCCCCTCGGGCAGCGTCGACAGGTCGCCACCATCACGAGTGATCAGCACGTCGCGCACGTCTTCGCGCAATGGGATCGCTGCCAGCAGCAGGGCGTCGTCCATTTCCGTGGGCAGATCCTTGAGGCTGTGCACCGCCAGGTCGACGGCGCCGTCCTGCAGGGCCCGTTCGATTTCGCGGGTGAAAATGCCCTGCCCGCCAATCTCCCGCAGCGACTGCCGATCCACGTCGCCGCGCGTGCTGATGATCTCGAGACGAACATCAAGGGCATCACCCCAGCGTTGTTCCAGGGCGGTTTTGATCATCCCTGTCTGGGTGGTGGCCAGTTGGCTGCCGCGGGTACCGATGATGATGGAACAGGAAGTAGACATGAGGCAGGAATATACGGGAGGCTGCTGCTGGGGGGAACAGAAAGGGGAGGTGTCCGCGCATTGCGTGGGACACCTCCCCGGGACTGTCTGCATTGGGTCCGGCAGCAACGTGCGGGACCCAACGTGCCACTGGAGCCGGATCGTTACTTCAGCGCCTTCTTCGTCGTCGAAATAATGATACCGGCGACCTGGTACGGACAGGCGTTCGATGCCGGGCGCCGGTCCTCGAGGCGACCCTTCCAGCCATCGTTGATGGTGCTGACAGGGATGCGGATGGAAGCACCACGATCGGAGGCACCATAGCTGAACTTGTCGATCGACTGGGTCTCGTGGGCGCCGGTCAGGCGCTGCTCGTTGTAAGCGCCATACACCGCGATGTGTTCGGGGATGTGCTTGCCGAACTCTTCGCAGATCCTGGTGAAGGTTTCCTTGTTGCCGGCGGCGCGCATGGCGCCGTTGGAGAAGTTGGCGTGCATGCCTGAGCCGTTCCAGTCGCCCTTTACCGGCTTGGGATGCAGTTCGACGATGAGGCCGTAACTCTCCGACAGACGCTCGAGCAGGTAGCGGGCCACCCAGATCTCGTCGCCGCAGAGAGCGGCGCCCTTGCCGAAGATCTGATACTCCCACTGACCCATCATGACCTCGGCATTGATGCCTTCGACATTGAGACCCGCCTCGAGGCAGATGTGCAGGTGCTGGTCGACCATCTCACGGCCATGGGCAAACTTTGAGCCCACCGACGTGTAGTACGGTCCCTGAGGCGCCGGGTAGCCGTCCTTCGGAAAGCCGAGAGGCCGGCCCGTATCCGGGTCCATGAGGCAGTATTCCTGCTCGAAACCGAACCAGAAATCCTCGTCGTCATCATCGATCCTGGCGCGATGGTTGGACTCGTGGTCCGAGCCGTCGGCGTTGAGCACTTCGGCCATCACCAGCCAGCCGTCGCCACCGAAGCGGACGGGATCGGGATATACCGCCACGGCCCTCAGGAGGCAGTCCGATGAGCCACCCGAGGCCTGCTGCGTCGAGGAGCCGTCGAAGGCCCAGATGGGGGCGTCTTCCACTTTGCCACTGAAGTTCTCGACGACTCTCGTCTTGCTGCGCAGGCTCTGCGTGGGCTTGTAGCCGTCGAGCCAGATGTACTCAAGCTTGTCCTTGCTCATCTTGTTCCGCCTTGTACTCCGGTTGATGGTGGTAGGGTCGAGACGGTGGTGGGTGCCACAGCCGTCACGGACCGTCATACGGTTGCCTGAAACTGATAACAATAGCAATCCGCCCCGTGCCGCGCACGGGGCGGATTGCGGATTTGTCTAGAAACTTGTGCCAAAGACGAGGAACGTGATCTCCGCATCCGGGTTCAGGATATACTGAGCGAAATAGTCGCCGGCGGACACGTTGAGTGAAACGGTGACCAGAGCAGGATCGGTATCGGTGGTGTAGACGCCGTTACCGAGGCTCAGGCCCAGGCCAACTTCAACGTCGTCCGTGGACAGGGCGGCCAATGGCATCGATCCCTCAAGCCAGAAGGATCTTCTGCATCGCCAGAGAAGTTGAACGCCGCCATGAGGCTCACCGGGCCCACATCTGCCGAGGCGGACGCTTCGAGGATGTGCACGGCATCGCCGTCACCGTAGCTGAAGAACTTGGCCGGTGCCGCCGCCGGAAAGAAGTAGTCGGTAATCGTCAGCCCCACCGGACCCAGGTAGACGGTTGCATAGAGGTCGTTCTCGTTGGCAACACCGCTGTTGATGGCCCATGAGGACCAGGCGCCGACTTCGAAGGCATCGGTGGAGTAGGCAATGCCGGGCTGCACGCTTACGGCATTGCCGAAATCCGTGCCACGCCAGATGTAACGGCTCACGAGATCGGCGCCAATGCCGATCTCGGCGGTCGCCGGTGTGTTGACTGATACCGTCGCCACTGCGGCCAGAGCAAGGATGGAGCGAGAGAGAAAACGCATGGGAATGGACCCTTCCATTTGTGTGGTGAGTGTTGCCTGCTTGTTTACAGGGCCGAGTCGCCGGTTTCGCCCGTACGGACACGCACAGCCTCCTCGACAACCGAGACGAGCACCTTGCCGTCTCCCGTCTGACCGGTCTTGGCGGCGCCGACGATGGCATCGATCGCCGCCTGCTTGTCGGCCTCCTTGACGGCGACTTCGATCTTGATCTTGGGCACGAAGTCAACGGTGTACTCCGCCCCACGGTAGACCTCGCGGTGGCCACGCTGGCGACCAAAACCGCGGACTTCGAGCACCGACATGCCGGCGATGCCGATTCCGGCCAGCGCCTGCTGGACTTTCTCCAGAGCGGCGGGCCGCAGATATGCTTCGATCTTATACATCTGGTTTCTCCTGGTTCCTCAACGCTTAGTTGGTGATGTGCTGAAAATCGGCGTAGGCGGGCTGACCGTGCTCGGCCAGGTCGAGACCCTCATCTTCCTCTTCCGCAGTGACGCGGATGCCCAGGGTCGCCTTGAGGACGAGCGCCAGGATCAGAGAGGCAGTGAAGGCGAAGATCGCGTAGGACAGCGTGCCAAGAATCTGCGTCCCGACACTGTGCTCCGGATTGGTGCTGAAGAGACCCACGGCGATCGTGCCCCACATGCCACAGACGCCGTGGACCGATACGGCACCCACGGGATCATCGATGCGGATGCGATCGATGGTGACGATGGCGAAGACGACGAGGATGCCGGCAATGGCACCGATCGTGATGGCACTCACCCAGCTGACCGTGTCGGCGCCGGCCGTGATCCCCACGAGTCCGGCGAGAATGCCGTTGAGGGCCATGCTGAAGTCGGGCTTCTTCAGGTAGATCATCGACGTGAAGATGGAGGCCAGCGCCCCGGCGGCGGCGGCGAGGGACGTCGTTACAAAGACCAGCGACACAAGGCCCGGATCGGCGCTCAGTACCGAGCCGCCGTTGAAGCCGAACCAGCCGAGCCAGAGCATGAACACGCCGATGGCGGCCAGAGGCATGCTGTGGCCGAGAATGGGGCGGATCTGCCCGTCCGGCATGTATTTGCCCCGGCGGGCGCCGAGGACAAGAACCATGGCCAGAGCCGAGAAGCCACCGAAGGCGTGAACGACGGAGGAGCCGGCGAAGTCATAGAAGCCCATGGCGTCGAGCCAGCCGCCGCCCCACTTCCAGGAACCTGCGATGGGATAGAGGAAAGCGACGAGAATCGTTGCATAGAGCATGAAGCTGGTGAGTTTGATGCGTTCGGCGACGGCACCGGAGACGATGGTGGCAGCCGTGGCGGCAAACATGGCCTGGAAGATGAAGTCAGCCCAGTAGGTGTAGTTCGCGTAATTCAGTGTCAGATTGGCGACCTCATCATCGAAGCCGATGGGCCCCAGGATTGAGATGAAGCCGTTGAAGTCCCCCGGATACATCGTGTTGAACCCGGTCAGGGCGTAGGTGATGATACCGACGTTGACGATGAAGACGTTCTTGAACAGGATGTTGACCGTGTTCTTCTGGCGCGTCAGACCCGTCTCGAGGGTGGCGAAACCCAGGTGCATGATGAACACGAGGGCGGCAGAGATCAGGATCCACAGGTTGTCGATCATGAACTTCGGGTAGACCAGAGGCATGCTCTGGAACCCTTCAAGGGAGGTGATATCCTCCCCCAGGACCTGTGTGGCCCCTCCCATAAACAGTGCCGATATGGCGAGCATCGGCGCGAAGCGAAAGCGGTCCTTCATGGTGAAACCCTCTCCTCGGTGCGTGGGGTGACGTGGAACTGCAGCGCACAATCACCGACTGCCTTTGCAAGCTGCGTGCCACGCCCGGCGGAGGAGTTTGTGATAAACCGTAACTAGCTTGTATTACATACGGTTACCATCGGTTTCTGTGATCCAAACTGGAGGACACAGAGAGAACACAAATGTCATATGGGCGATTTCATGTAACAAAAATGTCATAACCACAACGAATCCGAGATCTATTTCCGATACTTGCGCGGGTCGATGTCGAGTTTCCGAGCCTTGTAGGTGAAGATGCGCGCCGTCGTTCCCAGTCGCCGGGCGGCATAGGCCATGTTCCCCCTGGCGTTTTTCAGGGCCTCAATGATGATCTCGCGCTCATAGGAACTCATCATCATCTCCAGCGAGCCGGTATAGTCTGTCCCGGAGGAGTGGGCCGTCTGCAGGCTGGGTGGGAGGTGATGCCCGTGTACGACACCGTCCACCGACAGGATGATGGCGCGCTCGATGCAGTTCTCCAGTTCACGGACGTTTCCTGGCCAGTGATAGCTCATGAGCATGTCGATGGCGGGCGTGGAAATGCGGCGCATCTGTTTGCCGTGCTTGCGCCCATATCTGTCGAGAAAGGTGTCGGCGAGGAGCATGACATCTGATTTGCGCTCGCGCAGCGGGGGAACGTAGATGGGGAACACATTCAGGCGATAGTAGAGGTCTTCGCGGAATGTGCCGGCGGCGACGGCCTGCTCGAGGTTGACGTGGGTGGCGGCGATGATGCGCACATCGACATGCCGCGGTTCAGAGGAGCCGAGTCGTTCGATCTGTCGAGCCTGCAGCACGCGCAGGAGTTTGACCTGGACACTGTTGGGCAGTTCGCCGATCTCGTCAAGAAACAGCGTGCCACCATCGGCACGTTCGAAACGCCCGGTCTTGGTCTCCGTTGCGCCGGTAAAGGCGCCCTTTTCGTGGCCAAACAACTCGGCTTCGACGAGGGTCTCAGGAAGGGCGGCGACGTGAACTTTGATCAGCGGCTGCCCGGAGCGCAGGCTGTGGTAGTGCAGGGCATCGGCGACCAGTTCCTTGCCGGT